>JASHPR010000388.1 GCA_030038015.1 Streptosporangiaceae bacterium | reverse complement strand
GGCTGCGGGGCCGCGTGGCGCGGCCAACGGCCAGGCGCCGCAGCGTGGCGCGGTGACCGGAGCCGGCCCCTCGCCGCCCGCACAGCCGCCCGCCGTGGTCCCGCGCCCCGCTCCTTCTCCTGCGCACCTGACCACCGCCCGGCAGCGGCGGCTCCAGCTCGCCCAGCCAACCAACATCACCCGCGGCATCGCGACGGGCATTGCTGATGCCTGGCGGCGGCACCGCCGCGAGGTGATCGCGGTCGCGCTCCTGGCCATCGCCGGGCTGATCTTCCCGTCACCCATCTGGTTCGTCGGCCCCCTGCTCTGGCTGATCGGCGCCGGCATCGCGCTGTCGTCGAGGTTGTGGAGCAAGCTGGACAAGTGGGTGGCCGTCCCCGGGCTGGTGGTGCTGGTCATCGTGGGAACGGTCATAGCCGTGTCGCTCGGCGGGGCGCGCAGCCACGCCGCCGCCTACGGCGATGAGGCCATGACCGACGCGGCCACGCTGTTCCGGGTCGGCGCGCTGCTCGGCGCGGTTTACCTGGCCTGGCGCACGCACCGCGGCCGCCGCCCCCCCGCTGTGCCTCCCTGGGTTCGCCGCCGCGCCTGAACGCCTGCGCGGAAGGTCTCATACCATCCAATGGTGTCGCGCACGAAGCGGCTTGGCGTCGTCCTGCTGCTGAATCTCGGCCTGGTGGCGGCGCTTGTGGTAACCGGCCTGGCCGCGCATTCGCTGGCTGTCCTGGCGGCAGGCGCGGACTATCTCGCGGATGGTGGCGCCATCGGCGTTTCCCTGCTGGCCATCTGGCTCGCTGCCCGTCCGCCCAGCCCTGCCCGCCCGCGCGGTCACCCGAACGCGACGAACACCGCCGCGCTGGTCAATGCCGGATGGCTGCTGGTGCTGAACACCGGGATTGCCGGGGCGGCAATCTGGCGCCTGTCCGCCGGGACCGGCCGGGTGGCCGGCCTTCCGGTCCTGATCATCAGCGCGATCGCCGCCGCGGTCATGCTGGCCGGCGCGCTGGTCCTCGTAAGCGGCACGGACGGAGGCGGCAGCGAGGAAGACCTGAACGTCAAGGCGGTGCTGCTGGACACGGCCGCTGACGCGGCCACCGCCGCCGGCGTGGCGGTCAGCGGCGGCATCATCCTCGGCGCCGGCGGCTGGTACTGGGTCGACCCGGCCACCGCGCTGGTGATCGCGGTTATTGTCGGGTATCAGGCACAGAAGCTCGTCCGCAAGGTCGCCGGAGCACTTCGGCCAGCGGGACCGGCCGGGGCGCCATCCGCGGGCCCCGCTCGCGAAGAGCCCGCGCGTGGCCGCGCTGCCCGGCGACACGCGTGACCGAGCGGCCATCCTCGCCGGCCCGGGTTGACCCCGGAGCCGGGGCAGGCAACGTTCCTGGCGGGCGTGGGCCGCAAACGGGGCTGACACCCGGCTGGCAGGCCGGCCTGCGCGGGATTGCCGGTGACCATACCCGGGTATGACCGGCATGGGTCTTGACGCTTTTCGGGGGGCAGCTGCAATACCCGCTGTGCCTGGCTTCGCACGCGATCCCGTCCCAGCACCATCCGACGTGTGAGGCTGTGGAGGACGTGGCCCTGGCCACCCAGGCCGGGGCCGCGTCGCTGCCCGCCCCGTTCCCGTGCGCGGGGCGGTCACGGACGGGCTCGGGCGGTCAGGACCCGCCATATCTGGCGCTGTACCTATAGCCTTGTGTGACGCGCCCCTGCGGGCGCATCCAGATCGTTCCTCTTCGCGTAAGGTCTCGCTCGTGCCCACTGGCAAGGTCAAGTGGTATGACGCCGAAAAGGGATTCGGCTTCCTCACCCGGGACGACGGGGGTGAGGTTTTCGTGCACTCAACCGCCCTGGCGAACGCTGGCACCGTGCTGCGTCCCGGCCAGCGCGTCGAGTTCGGCGTCGCTGAAGGCCGCCGGGGCACCCAGGCGCTTCAGGTGCGCACCCTGGAGCCGCTGCCGACGGTGTCCAAGGCCAGCAGGAAGAGCCCTGACGAGATGACGGTCATCATCGAGGACCTGATCAAGCTGCTCGACGGGGTGTCGAACACCTACCGCCGCGGGAAGCACCCGGACAACCGCGACTCGAAGAAGATCGCGGCCGTGCTGCGGGCCGTCGCCAGCGACCTCGAAGCCTGACAGCCACGGGACGGCTGGGCAGGGACGCTGCCCAGCCCGCCCGGCTACCCGGGGGAAGCCCGGGCCAGCCGGCGCGGCTACGCGGAGGAAGCGCCGCTCGCCCGCGGAACCGGGACGGCCGCGGCGGTCGCCACGTCCGACGGGTACCGCCGCCCGGCGGCGAACAGGAAGACGGCCGAGGCGCTCAGCGGGACCATCATCACCACGAAGGTCCACCGCAGGCCGCTGTTGCCGCCGCCGAAGACGTACTGCGAGACCGCGCCGAACAGCACCGGCGCGAGCGCCTGCGCCCCGGTGCGGATGAAGTTGCGGATGCCCTCCGCACGTCCCCACAGGAACGGCGGCATGATGTCCAGGCGCGCGGCGTCTATCGGCGGGTTCTGGGCCGACAGGCAGGCCGCGGCGAGGACGATGTACGGAAGCGCGGTCAGCGCGCTGTGGGTGACCAGCGCGGGGATGAACAGCAGCACGGTTATCGTGGCGGCGACCGCGGCGACCAGGACCCGGCCGTTCAGCCGGCCCCGGTGCAGCAGCGAGTCACCGAGCGGCCCGCCGACCAGCACGCCGATGACCGCGCCCGCCCCCACGACGAGCAGCAGGAAGTTGGCGAGCACCTGGCCGACGCCGTACTGGCCGCGCACGAATTCCACGCCGAAGGTTTCCACGCCGGCCAGGAAGTAATAACCACAGGCCCCGGAGATGATCAGCGCGACGTTGGTGCGGACCAGCAGCACGTACTTGACGGCCTCGCCGAAGGTCATCCGCGGCCTCGGCCGCAGCGCCAGCAGCCGGCGCTCGGGCTGGATCCCGCGGGCCTGGGCCAGGCGCTGGGCGTCGGTGGGCTGGTGCCCGTGATTCTCCTTCGGCGGGTCCGGGGCGGCGGGCGCGGCCGCTGGCCCGTACCCGGGCTCGGGGGCGAGCACGCCCTGGCCGCCCCGGGCCGGCTCGGGCAGCCGGAACACCAGCCACGCGAGGAAGAACGCGGGAAGCGCGAGGATGATGAACGCCGCGCGCCACGACAGCGCGGCGATGTCGCCGGTCACCGCGAAGCCGACGCCGGCACCCGCCAGCTCCCCGGTCAGGATGTATCCGAAGATCTTCCCGCGCTCCGGCCCCGGTATCCAGTCCCCGACGAGCGATGCCACGGTGGGCGCCGTCGCGGCGGTCACCGCTCCCAGCCAGAGCCGGTCGACCAGCAGCTGGGAGAACGTGGAGGCCGTCGCGCCCCAGATCATCGCCACGCCCCAGACCACGATGGCGCCGCCGAGGAGCCACGTGCGCCTGGCCCGGTCGGCCAGCATCCCGAACGGCACCGAGAACACGGCACCGACCAGCGAGGTCACCGCGACGAGCAGGCCGATGTCGGTGTTTCCTATGTGCAGCGCGTGGCGCAGCTGGATGGCCGCCGCCCCGACGGTTGCCGCGTCCGCGCTGGACAGCGCCAGCACGCTGCCCAGCACCAGCACGATCCTGGTGCGCGCGGGGCCGCCGGACGCATGGACCAGCTGCCGCCTGGCCGCCTGCCCGCCGCGGCGGACAACCCGGTAAGCGGATCCAAACGCTCCGGGCCGGGTGCCCGGCGGCTCCTCCGTGCTCCGCAATGGTCCTCGTTCTCTCCAGCGTGCCCGGTCGCTCTCAGGTCCGCCGGAGCGTGCGGCGGGCCGCGCGCTGTGACGCCGGGAAGCGTCTCGTGATCGTCACGATGCCCGTCCCCGTTCCTCGCCCGTCCCCGTCTCCCTCATAGCCCAAGTATTCTGCTTCTGTAGGACTCCGACGACCGTCACGGTCATCGAGTTGCCGGCATCCCGCATACGGATGCGTGCTTACCGCCGAATGAGGAACAATTACTGAACGTGAGCACGTTGCGCACCCGTACCAGCCGCCCTGGCACCAGGGAGATCGACGAGGCCTGTGCCGCGGCCGTGGACCTGGCGAGATCCGCGGCCGAGGAGGTGGCAGGCCCTGGGCAGGTTGGCGAGCACCTCGGCGTTGCGGCCGAGGGTGATCGCCTGGTCACCCACCTGTTCGCGACCCTCGACCCCGCCTACGCCGGATGGCGGTGGGCGGTGACCGTCGCGCGGGCGTCGCGGTCCAGGACGGTCACGGTCAGTGAGAGCCTGCTGCTGCCGGGCCCTGATTCGCTGCTGGCTCCCGAGTGGGTGCCCTGGCGCGACCGGGTCAGGCCGGGGGATGTGGGCATCGGCGACCTGATGCCTGCGCACAAGGACGATGAGCGGCTCGTCCCCGCGGCCATGCTCGAGGGCGATGAGGGCGTGCTCGACTGGGACGACACCACGCCGTGGATGCCCGAGATCGAGCCGCCGCTTGCCGAGGGCCCGGACGAATCGCCGGCGGCGCAGGCGGCGGAAGAGGGGGCGCCGGCCGGCCGGAAAGAGTCCGACCTGCCGCCACGGCGCTTGCGCGTGCTGTCCGCGATCGGCCGCGACGAGACCGCGCTGCGGTGGTACTCAGGGGAGCACGGCCCGCGGAGCCCGCTGGCGCATGCCGCCCCTGGGCCGTGCATGACCTGCGGGTTCCTGGTCCGGCTCGCGGGCCCCCTCGGCCGGGTCTTCGGAGTGTGCGCGAACGAGTACGCGCCGGACGACGGCCGGGTGGTGTCACTCGACCACGGCTGCGGGGCGCACTCGGAGGCGGCCACCCCCTCGGGCGCCTACGGCGCGGCCTCGCCGGTGATCGACGAGCTCGGGTACGACCTGGTCGACACGCCGGGGGTCTCCCTGGAGGACACCGTCTTCGAGTCCCTCGACCGCGCCTAGCTTCGCCTGTCCCCGCCTATCCCCGGCCGGCTTCGGCGCGCCGCCGCGCCGCGCGCTCGCGGGACCGCTTGAGGTGCGGAACGTACAGCAGCCCGAAACCGCCGAGCCCCAGGCCGGTGACGCAGGTCCAGATCCACCACCGGTCGCCCGGGGGGATGTCCGCCCGCACCGCGAGCAGGACGATGAGGGCGATCGCCCATCCGGCCGTGATCACCGCGGTGACGAGCTCGTCATTGGCCTCGAGCGGCGGCGGGGCCGGGCGGCGGGTTCCGCTCACGTGATCTACGCTAACTCCCCGCCCGGCGCGTGATGTACTTAGGGCCAGGAACGCAACGGCGCGTGCCCGGCCATCCTCGCTGACGTGACGCGGAATGGGAGCCACCCTCGCTATCGTTAGCAAGAGTAATGACTCAGGCTAATGAACATGACGACCCCGGAGACCAGGTCCGACGCGGGCCTGGCCTCAGCACTCCGGATCTCGGTGACCCGGCTCGCGCGCCGGCTGCGCGCCGAGCGGGCCGCGCACGGTTTGCCCGTGCTGTCCGAGCTGTCCGACACCCAGATGGGCGCCCTGGCAACGCTCGAGCGCCACGGCGCGATGACTCCAGGCGAGCTGGCCGAGCACGAGAAGGTGCAGCCGCCCTCCATGACGCGGGTCATCGCCGTCCTCGAGCAGCACGGCCTGGTGACACGGTCGGCGCATCCCACGGACAAGCGCCAGGTGATGCTCACGGCCACCGACGCGGGGCGGGAACTGGTCTACCAGTCCCGGCGGGTAAGGGAGGCCTGGCTGGCCAAGCGGCTGGGCGAACTGACCCCGCAGGAACGGGCGAAGCTGCGCGCGGCCGCCCCCATCTTGGAAAAGCTCAGCCAGTCCTAGCCGGGCTGCTGCGCCGCACCTTCGGGTCGCTGCGCACCCGCAACTACCGGCTGTTCGCCACCGGCCAGGTGATCTCGAACACGGGCACCTGGATGCAGCGGGTGGCGCAGGACTGGCTGGTCCTCGACCTCACGCATAACAGCGGGTCCGCCCTGGGCATCACCACCGGGCTGCAGTTCCTGCCGCTGCTGCTGTTCAGCCTGTGGGGCGGGGTGGTGGCCGACCGGTACCCCAAGCGCCGGGTCCTCATGGTGACCCAGGCGGCCATGGGCGTGCTGGCGCTGGTCCTCGGGGTGCTGGCGCTCACCCACACCGTGGCGATCTGGCAGGTCTACGCGCTCGCCTTCGCGCTGGGCATGGTCACCGTCGTCGACAACCCCACCCGGCAGGCGTTCGCCACCGAGATGGTGGGGCGTGACGGCCTGGCGAACGCGATCGCGCTCAACAGCGCGGTGTTCAACCTGGCCAGGATCGCGGGCCCGGCCGCCGCCGGGCTGGTGATCAGCCTGCTCGGGACGCCTGCCGCGTTCTGCGTCAACGCGGCGTCCTACGGCGCCGTGCTGATCAGCCTGAAGCTGATGCGGCCGTCCGAGCTGCACGTGGTGGAGCGCATCCCACGGGCCAAGGGCCAGCTCAGCGAGGCGATGCGCTACGTCAGGGAGCGCCCGGCGCTGTGGATGACCATGGTCCTGGTCTTCTTCGTCGCCACATTCGGCATGAATTTCCAGGTGACCAACGCGCTGATGTCCCGTGAGGTATTCCACACCGGGGCCGGGATGTTCGGCCTCGCGTCCGCCGTGTTCGCCGTGGGCGCGCTGGGCGGCGCCCTGCTGGCTGCCCGCCGTGCCAGGCCCACGATGGCGCTGCTGCTCGGGACCGCCCTGACGTTCGGTGTCCTTGAAGTGATCACCGGTCTGATGCCGAGCTTCTGGTCCTTCCTGATCATGCTGGTGCCCACCGGCCTGTCCGTGCTCACGTTCACGACCGCCGCGAACTCCGCGACCCAGCTGGGCACCGCGGCCGACATGCGGGGCCGCGTCATGGGCCTGTACATGCTGGTGTTCCTGGGCGGGGCGCCGCTCGGCTCACCGCTGGTCGGCTGGGCCGCCGAGGTCTTCGGGCCGAGGGTGAGCCTGCTCGCCGGGGGCGTGATCTCCGGGCTGGCCACAGCCGTGATCGCGGTCGTGCTCGCGCGGAGCAGGGGCGCGCGCGTTCGCGAATACCTGCGGCCCGCTCGGCTGGTCGCCTGAACAGAGCTTGCCCATCCTGGCAGCATGCAGGTGTGAGGCTGTTCGTCGCGATCATGCCGCCGCAGGCCGTGCTCGATGAGCTGGAGGCCGCGGTGGCGCCGCTGCGGCCCGCCTGGCCCGCGCTGCGGTGGACCGGACCGTCCGCATGGCACCTGACGCTCGCCTTCCTCGGTGAGGTCGGCGAGGACACCGCGGCCGCCCTGGCGCCGCGGCTCGGCCGGGCCGCGCACCGGCACCCGAGCCTGCCGCTCTCCTTCGCCGGTGCCGGGGCCTTCCCCGCCGCGGGGCGCGCCCGGGTGCTCTGGGCCGGGATCCGCGGCGACCGTCCTGCCCTTACCGCGCTGGCCAGGTCGGTGGCCGCGGGGGCGCGGCGGGCGGGAGCGCCGCCGGCCGACGAGGGCAGGCGGTTCCTGCCGCACGTGACCCTCGCCCGCTGCCGCGAGCCCGCCAACGTGCGCGGGCTGGTCGCGGCGCTGGACGGGTATGCGGGCACGACCTGGACGGCGGCGGAGATCCACCTGATCCGCAGCTACACCGGCCCCGCGCAGCGCTACGAGACCGTCGGCACCTGGCCGCTGCGCGACGAGCACGGTGAAGACGGCTGAGCGGCCGGCGCCGACAGCGTTCCCATGTTGCCGGGGTTACGGATGTGGCCAAAGAGGCGGCTCGCGCAGGCTCCTAGGCGCCTGCGCCGCCGCCCGCCGGGCCCTCCAGCCGCCGCGCGACGTGCAGCACGGCGCCCCAGTGGCGCCGTACGGTCCCGTCCCCGCGCATGCCCAGGCGGCGGCGGATCTCGCTGTAGAGGCGCTCCCGCTGCCAGTCCGCCATCGCGATGTGGCCCGAGAACGTGTCCAGCAGCGCGATGTAACCCTCGGCGTCGTAGGCCCGCTCCCAGTCGAACTGCCGGACGTGCGTGACCTGGAACAGCCCGCTCGCCTCGATCTCGGCGGACTGCTCTGGCAGTTCCCCGGGGCGGGGCCAGGGGGAGCCGGGCGGCAGCCCCTCGCCGATCTCGTCGTAGACCTCCTGGATCTCCTGGAAGAACGGGTCGCCGCCGTCCGGCACCACGTGGATCGTGTTCCAGAGGGCGAGGTGCCTGCCGGGCCGCAGCGCCGCCCAGGCCCGCTGGTAGCGCACCGCGGGGTCGATCCAGTGCCAGGCTGTGGCAGCGAAGACCAGGTCGAACCGGGTGCCAGGCAGCGGCCGCCAGTCCTCGAAACGTCCCTCTATGACCTCGGCGCCGAGCCCGGCGAGGTTGCGCCGGGCGGCCGCCGCGAGGCCGGCGCCGAGCTCGATGCAGGTGACGCGGAAGCCGCGGCGGGCCAGCGGGATCGTGGCCTTGCCGGTGGCGCAGCCCACCTCGAGCAGCCGGCTGCCCGGCGCCAGGGCGGCGGCCGTGACCAGGTCGTCGAAGAGCTCGGCGGGGTAGTCGGGGCGCGAGCGCTGGTAGAAGCCTGCGGCCTGGTCGAACGTCTGGCGCAGCCGTTCCCGCTCCTCGTCGGAGATCACCGGGCAAGCATGCCACGGGCCACAATTGTGTGCGCTAAGTGCTGCTGGAACGGCATTTTCCGCACACGCCCACGGGTCAGATCCCGTCGCCTGGCGGTATCGGCGCCGGAGCGCAGCCGTGCCCGGCCGGCGGCGCGCCGCGGTCACTGCAGTGCCAGCCGAGGGGCAGCAGCTCGTCGACCAGCAGGTCCATCCGCGCGGCCTGGTCCGCCACCTGCCTCATCAGGCGGTCCAGGTCTTCGTTCCCGAACTCGCCGCGCTCCCGGTAATACTCGGCAAGACCTGCCAGGATGCTGAGCGGCCTGCGCAGCTCGCGGCCGGCGTCAGCGGCCACCCGGCGCATCCGCTCGCCGGACTCGCGGGCGGTCGCCTCCGATGCGGCCGCCGCGTCGAGCGCATGCTCCGTCTGGCTCAGCCCCTGGTTGAGAGAGCACCCGAGGTGGCCGACGTCGTTCTGGGCGCGGCGGACCGGCATCCGGCGGGACAGCTCACCCGCTGCCACGGCTTCCGCCGTCTGTGCCATCCGGGCGAGCGGCCGCAAGAGGACGCGGATCGCCCCGGCGGCGGCGCAGGTGATCAGCAGCAGGACGGCGCCGCTCACTGCAAGGCAGGTGATCGTCAGCCTGTTGACGGCCTGGTCGGTGCTGGCCAGGTCCAGGCCGATGCGGAGCGTTCCGGCAGAGCCGGGGTCGGTGGCGGGGGTGACAGATAGCGAAAAGTCTTCGGCGCTGAACACAAACGGGATGTGGTGAGCCTGGTAGCGGATCGGCTCTGTGATGGTCAGCCAGCTCCTGCCGCCAGCCGGCAGGGTGACCGGGCCCGCGCCCATCAGCACCTCGCCCCCGGAGGCGCGTACCTCGATGCTGAGCATCCGGCCGGCGCCACCAAAGCTGTACGCGCCGGGCACGAGCCGCGAGCGGGGAAAGATCGTGAAGGGCCGGCCGGCGAGGAGGCCGGCGTAGGCGCGCAGCTGCTGATCGGCCTGCCGCGTCAGGGTGTGCTGGGCCACCAGGTGGCTGGCTGCGGTGACCGCCGCCGCGCCCGCCGCCACCAGGCACAGCACCGCAGCGGCCAGCGTGGCTTCCAGCGGCCGCCGGACCCGCTGCCGGAGCCGCCGCCGCGTAGGCTGCCGGACGATCGGCTGCCGGGCTGGCTGCCAGGCCGGCCACCGGGCAGCCCTCCGGTCGCCCGGTGAGCCGTGCCGCCACACCCCTCCAGTCTGCCCGCGCCCGCCGATCCTGTCAGCTTCGCGCGAGCGGGAGCAGCGCCGGGGCACGGGCCGCTGCCCGCCCCGCCGCCGCCAGCCGGGGCACGGGCCGCTGCCCGCCTCGGCCCGGCCAGCCGTCTAGTAGTAGCCGGTCACGCCGTCGATCCGCTCGCGCAGCAGGTCGGCGTGGCCGTTGTGCCGCGCGTACTCCTCGATCATGTGCGTGAGGATCCAGCGCAGCGAGAACTGCTGGCCGGTGCGCTCGGATCGTTCCTCGCTGAGCATGTCCAGGCTGGGCGCGTCCGCGACCGCCTGCCGCGCCGCGGCGCACTCGGTCTCGAAGTTCCTGAACGCCTCCGCCACGTCCGCGTCGTCGACGCCGTTGAAATCCCCGTCCGGGTCTTCGGCGGTCTCATACAGGCTGGGCACGCCCTCGCCGAGGAGCACCTGGCGGAACCAGCCGCGCTCGACGTCGGCCATGTGCCGGACCAGGCCGAGCAGGGACATGCTGGACGGCGGGGCCGAGCGCTGCCGGAGCTGCTCGTCGGTGAGACCCTCGCACTTCCAGAGCAGGATCCCCCGGTGGTGCTCCAGCCAGCCGGTCAGCATCTCGCGCTCGCCCGCCTGCAGCCCGGGGCGGGCCCGGTTGGTTGCCATGCGGCGACCCTCTCACGCCGCCAGGTCGCCGGGCGACGGATTTATCCCCGCTGCCGCCGCGCGGCCGCGGCTGGCGGCCAGCGCTACAGGCGCTCGACGACGTAGTCGATGCAGGCGGTGAGCGCCTGCACGTCGGCCGGGTCCACGGCGGGGAACATCCCGACCCGCAGCTGGTTGCGGCCGAGCTTGCGGTAGGAGTCGGTGTCGACGATCCCGTTGGCCCGGAGCGCGGCCGAGAGCGCCTTCGCGTCGATGCCGTCGGCGAAGTCGATGGTGCCCACGACCTGTGAGCGCTGCAGCGGGTCAGCGACGAACGGGACGGTGCAGGGCGTCTTCTCGGCCCACTCGTAGAGGACCGCCGACGACTGCGCGGTCCTGGCCGTCGCCCAGGTGAGTCCGCCCTGGCCCAGCATCCACTCCACCTGGTCGGCCAGCAGGAACAGCGTGGCCACCGCCGGGGTGTTGTAGGTCTGCTGCAGCCGCGAGTTGTCGATCGCGGTCTGCAGCGAGAAGAACTCCGGGATGTAGCGGCCGCTGGCCGCCACCTTGCCCGCCCGGTCCAGTGCCGCGGGTGACATCAGCGCTATCCACAGCCCGCCGTCGGACCCGAACGACTTCTGCGGCGCGAAGTAGTAGACGTCCACCTCGCTGGTCCTGACCGGCAGGCCGCCGGCGCCGCTGGTGGCGTCGACGATCAGCAGGGCGTCGGCGTCGGCACCGGCCACCCGGCCGACCGGCATCGCCACGCCGGTCGACGTCTCGTTGTGGGTCAGCGCGTAAGTGTCGACGCCGGCCTCGGCTCTCGGCTCGGGGTGCGTGCCGGGCGGCGACTCGATGACCGTGGGCGCGTCCAGCCACGGAGCGCCGGCGGTCACCTTGGCGAACTTCGCGGAGAATTCCCCGAACGACAGGTGCTGCGCCTTGTGGTCGACCAGGCCGAACGCGGCAATATCCCAGAAAGCGGTGGTTCCTCCGTTGCCGAGCACGACCTCGTAGCCGTTCGGGCAGGAAAACAGATCAGTCATGCCCTCCCGGATCCGGCGCACGAGCGACCGGACCGGTGCCTGCCGGTGCGACGTTCCCAGGTAGGCCGCGCCGGAACTGGCCAGCGCGGCGAGCTGCTCGGGCCGGATCTTCGACGGGCCGCAGCCGAACCTCCCGTCGGCCGGCCGCAGGTCATCGGGGATGACGATCTCGGTCATGCAGTCAGACTTCCTTATCGAGGACGTCGGCCGCGCCGGTCACCTCCGAAACCGGCCGGCTCTTCGGGCCCACGTACCGCGCGCTCGGCCGGATCAGGCGCCCGGCCCGCTTCTGCTCCAGGATGTGCGCCGCCCAGCCTGCGGTCCGCGCGCAGGTGAACATGGAGGTGAACATGTGCAAGGGTACCTGCGCGAAGTCGAGCACGACCGCGGACCAGAACTCGACGTTGGTGGCGAGGACCCGGTCTGGCCGGCGTTCGTGCAGCTCGGCGAGCGCGGCCTTCTCCAGCGCCTCGGCGACCTCGTACCTGGGCGCGCCCAGCTCCCTTGCGGTGCGGCGGAGCACGCGGGCCCGCGGGTCCTCGGCCCGGTACACCCGGTGGCCGAAGCCCATCAGCCGGTCGCCCCGGTCCAGGGCAGCCTTGACCCAGCCTTCCGCGTCGCCGCTCTGCTCGACCTCCTGGATCATGCTCAGGACCCGGGCGGGGGCGCCGCCGTGCAGCGGCCCGGACAGCGCGCCCACCGCGCCCGACAGCGCCGCGGCCACGTCCGCGCCGGTGGAGGCGATGACCCGGGCGGTGAACGTGGACGCGTTCATGCCGTGCTCGGCCGCCGAGACCCAGTACGAGTCGATGGCCCTGACGTGCTTCGGGTCGGGGTCGCCCTGCCAGCGGATCATGAACCGCTCGGTGATCGTCTTCGCCTCGTCCACCCGCTTCTGCGGGACCATGGGCAGGCCCAGGCCGCGCGCTGACTGGGCGACGAACGAGAGCGCCATCACCGAAGCCCGGGCCAGGTCGTCGCGCGCCTGCTCGTCGCTGATGTCGAGCAGCTGGTGCAGGCCCCAGGCGGGGGCGAGCATCGCCAGCGCGCTCTGCACGTCCACCCGGATGTCGCCGGAGTGCACCGGGATCGGGTACGGCTCGGCCGGGGGCAGCCCCGGCTCGAAGGAGTTGTCGACGAGCAGTCCCCAGACGTGGCTGTAGGTCACGTGGCCGACGAGTTCCTCGATGTCCACCCCGCGGTAGCGGAGGGCGCTGCCCTCTTTGTCAGGTTCCGCGATTTCCGTCTCGAACGCTACGACACCCTCTAGGCCTGGCGTGAAGTCGGACATCTGGTCTCCTGTGTCTCCTTAGTCACCTGCGGGGGCTGGCCAGGCCAGGCCCGGGCGGTATTGCGTTCCTGACGACCTATTCAATCGCGGTCGCGGGGAATCTGGTAACCGGGGAGGCCCGCCAGCCCCCGGCGCCCGGGCACCGGCCGGGCCTGGTGGCGGCGGGGGCGGCGGTGTGTGAGGATCGCTAGCCGTGGATACGATCAGCCAGGCTCCTGACGAGCCAGTCCTGACCAGCGACATGCTCGCCAAGGATCCGCTCGACCAGTTCGCCGCCTGGATGGCCGACGTCGTCGCGGTGCCGCTCCCCGAGCCGACCGCGATGGTCCTGGCCACCGTTTCTGCCAGCGGCCAGCCAAGGGCCAGGACCGTCCTGCTCAAGCATTACGATCCGGGCGGGTTCGTCTTTTATACGAACCGCACCTCCCGCAAGGCGACCGACATGGCCGAGGTCCCGCGGGCCTCCCTGCTGTTCCCCTGGTACCCGATGAACCGGCAGGTGATCGTCGAGGGGACCGTGTCCGCCCTGTCCACCGAGGAGAGCGAGCCCTACTTCCGGTCCCGGCCGCGCGGCTCCCAGCTGGGCGCCTGGGCCAGCAGGCAGTCCTCGGTGGTCGGCTCCAGGGCCGAGCTGGATGACCGCTACGCCGAGCTGGAACGGCGCTGGCCAGCCGGGACGGACGTTCCCATGCCGGGCTTCTGGGGCGGATACCGGGTCATTCCCCATGTAATGGAATTCTGGCAAGGGCGGGTGAACCGGATGCACGACCGGTTCAGATACCGCCGTAATGACGGCGAATGGGTGATCGAGCGGCTGGCGCCGTGAACTGCGTCACCGGCGGCTGGCTGCCTGACGGGTGGTTGCCGCCCCAGCCGTTGTAACGGCTGGCCGCCACCCCGGGCCGTTAGCTGGCGGCTGGTTGCCGCCGGCCGTTAGCCCGAAGTTGCTGCCGGCAACTTCGGGTTAGCGGGCCGGGGGGCCGTTTGTTATGACGGCTGGCCGCCCCGGCCAGCTCACGTTTTTTCCTTGTTCGCCGAAGCGGCGGGGCGGCATAGCATCATTCCTGAGGGGAGGCCCTTTGACGGCGCACGGGCTGATCGACACCACCGAGATGTACCTCCGTACGGTCTTTGAGCTGGAAGAGGAAGGTATCGTCCCGCTGCGTGCCCGCATTGCCGAGCGCCTGTCGCAGAGCGGCCCGACCGTAAGCCAGACCGTGGCCAGGATGGAGCGCGACGGCCTGCTCCGGGTGGAGGGTGATCGCCAGCTGTCGCTCACCGGGACCGGCCGGACCCTGGCGATGCGGGTGATGCGCAAGCACCGGCTGGCCGAGTGCCTCCTTGTCGGGATCATCGGCTTGCCCTGGGAAGAAGTGCACATCGAGGCCTGCCGCTGGGAGCACGTGATTTCCGACAGCGTCGAGCGGCGGCTCGTTGAACTGCTGGATTATCCCGTGCGGTGCCCGCATGGAAATATCATTCCGGGTCTTGCGGAGCTCGGCGTTCCGGCCGATGCTAGCAGGCGCGCCGTAGCGGCAAGTCGCGAGCATGCGGTGGCCATGACGATGATCGCGTCGCGGCAAGCCGAGCCGGTAGTGGTGCGCCGGATTAGCGAGCAGGTTCAGAGCGATGCGGCGCTGATGCATAAACTCAAGAGCATTGGGATTCAACCGGGCCGCGAGATCACGCTCGCGGTAAGCGATGACGGCGTACGGGTGACGCATGAGAATGGGACCGGCGATCTCGAGGCGGAGCTGCTGCCGCTCAGCGTTGCGGCGCACGTCTTTGTCACCAAGCCCTGACCAGGGAGCCTTGGCGAATCCGGGGGCGGCGTCCCCGGCGACCCCGGGACTCTGGGCGGCCTTGGATGCCGCTGTGCCCGGCAGAACCGGCTCGGGTGTCCTCGGCTCCCGCGTGGCGGTGACCGGATGAGGGTGCAGACCGCCGGCGGCGCAATCACTTCGCTGCTCGGCCCGACGGAGCTCCTTGAGCAGATGAAGGTCGGGTTGGTGGCGACCGACCCCGACGGCAAGCTGATATACGCGAATCCTTTCGCAGCAGCGCTGCTCGGGTTCCCCGATGACCTCTCGCACATGATCGGCCGGTCCGTCGACACTCTGTGGTTCGAAGAAGGAGACGCGCCGCGTCTCGACGATCTCGCCGACCAGGTCCTGCACGGCAGGCCCTGGGAGGGGGCCTTCACGATCAGGCGGCCCGACGGATCCCGGTTCCTGGTCCGGGCACGGGCCAATCCCCTGCGCGACGACCGCGGCGAGATCTGCGGCATAGCGGTCATGGCCCGTGAGACCACGATGCGCGCCAGCAGGCGCGAGCGGGACCGGCTCAGGCTCCTGGAGCGCATTGGCGAGCGCCTGGCTCACTCGCTCGAGCTCGATATCACGCTCCGGCAGGTCGCCGAGACCCTGGTGCCGCAGTTCGCCGACCATTGCTTTGTTGACCTGTTCCAGGGCGACAAACTGGTCCGAAGGGTGCAGCTGCACTCCAGGGGCTGGATGCCCGAGCCCGGCACGTGGGCCATGGTCGGCGAGCAGATCGTGTACCCGGAAGGGCATTTCTGCCAGCGAGCGATGGCCCAGGGCGCCACGGTCGTGGTGAGCGACCTGGCGGAGCAGCAGGTGCCGACGCCCAGCCCCGGGAGCCTGGAGACCTGCGACAGCATCGGCCTCAGATCGGTGATCGCGACGCCGCTGATGGCGCGCGGCGAAGTGCTCGGCGTGATGAGCCTGGCGTTGTCCGGGCTGACCGACCGCGACGAACGGCACTACGCGGCCGACGACGGCGACTTCCTGGGCGCGATCGGCAGCAGGGTCGCCGTGGCCATCGACAACGCGATGCTCTTCGAGGAGGAGCGACGCACCGCGCTCGCGTTCCAGACTAGCCTGCTGCCCCGCGAACCGCCCGCCGTGGACGGCCTGCAGGTGGCGTACAAGTACGTGCCGGCCAAGCCGCTGGAGACGCACGGTCAGGGGATACAGACCCAGGTGGGCGGCGACTGGTACGACATCATCCCGCTGTCCGCCGGGCGCGTGGGCATCGTGATCGGCGACGTCGAGGGTCGTGGCGCCCGCGCGGCGGCGATCATGGGCCAGCTGCGGGCCGCGCTGCGGGCCTTCGCCCAGGATGACAAACCGCCCGCAGAGATCCTGCGCAGGCTCGACGACTGGTGCCGCACGCTGGAGCCGACGATCGCCGACGAGCACGGCTTCGCGTCGGTCGACCCGCCGATCGTGAGCTGCACGTACCTGGTCTACGACGCCTGGTCCCGGACGCTGTCGTTCGCCAATGCCGGCCACGACGCCCCGCTGCTGATCACCGGCGACGAGGTGGGCCAGATGGAGATCGAGCACAAGGGCCTGCTGCTGGGCGTGCGGGGCAAGGGAATCCCCGGCGCCCCCACCTACCGCGAGGAGACGCGTTACCTCCCCGCCGGCTCCACACTGGTGTTCTACACCGACGGCCTGACCGACCGGCGGCAGCGCGCCGACGGCACCGGCCACTACACCGAGACCGAGGCGGTGCAGATGCTCTGCGAATCCGTCCGCAGGGTGGCCGATGGCACCGTAGAGGCCATCGCCCGGGCGGCAGAGCAGGCGGTCCCCGGGGAGATCGATGACGACATGGCGATTGTCGTTGTCCGCACCTCAGCCATTGAGCTTTCCTCGCGGGAACGCACCTTCCCCGCCGAGCCGATCCGGGTGTCGGAGGCAAGGCGGCTGGCGTACGAGACGTTCACCAGCTGGGGCATGGACCGCGACCAGGCAGACCTTGCCTGCCTGCTGGTCTCCGAGGTGGTGACCAACGTTGTCCTGCACGCCGCCGTCTCGCCGAGCCCGCGGCACGAGTTCATGCTGGAGTCCGCCGAGGCGCTGGACCAAGAGACCTTCGACGACTGGGCAGGCTCGCCGCTGGCCGAGGACTTCACGCCGCGCGGCGGCCGGGAATTCACCGTCCGGCTGCGCCGTGGGGACGTCGCGGTCTGGGTTGAGGTCTTCGACCCCGACCTGCGGCTGCCACGGCTGCGGAGCGCCGGGGAGAACGACGAGGGCGGCCGCGGCCTCTACCTGCTTGACCAGCTGGCCACCCGCTGGGGTTCCCGGCCGACCAGGGACGGCAAGGCGGTGTGGTTCGAGATCCCGATCAAGGGCGGCCCTGGCCTGCCCTGACCAGGCCGCAGCGGGTCAGTGCGTGGACGACGCCCACAGCACGAGGCCGAGCGCGACGGCCCAGGTGATGACCATTAACCACGTCTTGGCGGTCGAGGCTATGCCCATGCGCCGCCGGACCCTGACGACGAACAGGGCGATCAGGATCGCGAGGAAAGCCAGCAGGATCAGCCCATCGACCATCGCGGCCTCCCCGGAGTGCGTCTTGCTCCGAGCATAACGGCGCCGGCCCTGGGAAGCCCGCAGTCGGCGGCGGCCGCGGGTGCTACGCCGCCCCGTTGGTGTGCAGCGGGGGGACGACGGCCAGGTCCGCCGAGCTGAGCACCGCAGGGACCGCCGCCGCCGCGTCGGGTCCCCTGACCGAGTCGCGCAGCTGGCGCAGCACGCCGGCCTGGCGCGCGAGCGCCTCGATCCTGTCGTCCACCAGCCTGGCCGCCGTCTCTCGCTGGGCCGGGCTGACCGAGCGGCCGATCGCCAGCCGGGCCAGCGGCTTGATCTCTTCGAGCCGGAAGCCCAGGTCCTTGAGCGCCAGCGCGGTGTCGATGTAGCCGCGATACTCCCGCGGGTACCGCCGCGTGCCGCCCGGCGACCTGTGCGGCTCGGGCAAGATGCCCAGTTCCTCGTAATACCGGATGGTCCGGCTGCTGACCCCAGCGGCCTTGGCGAGCTGCCCGATGCTCACCAGTCCCGACGTATCCTCGGTGATCTTCGCCGCCATCCGGCATCTCCCCCCGTTGCTGTGCCGGTGCGAGGGCCGGCCGCGCTGGGCAGCTTGCCTGCTACGCCCCCCGCGCTCCGGCCCCACACCCCGATGTCCGGTGCCCCCGCGCCACCGCCGATCCCGCTGCGCTCCCCATGGCGCCGGGCGCCTCGCGGGAGTTCCCCCGTGCCCGTGGCTCGCGGGACTCCCGCGCCCGTGGCTCGCGGGAGTTCCCCGTGCCCGTGGCTCTCCCGTGCCCGTGGCTCGCCGGAGTCCCCCGGCCCGGAGTGGCTCGCGGCCACCCAGTGCCCATGGTTCTCCGGACTCCCCGCGCCCGTGGCTCGCCGGAGCCCGCCGTGCCCAGGGTGCCTCGCGGCTGCCCAGTGCCCGTGACCCTCGGAGACCGGTGCCCGGGCTCCGGGTACCCGTGCCCCGTGGTCCCGGTTGCCCCGGAGCCCGTGGTCCCGGCTGCACCGGTGGCCCGTGGTCCCCGTGTGCTCCTCTGCCCTGTGGTTCCGGTGCGCCCGTGCCCGTGGTCCCCGTGTACTCCTCTGCCCTGTGGTTCCGGTGCGCCCGTGCTCTGTGGTTCCCGGGCACCACGCGCCCAACTGCCCTGCTGGACTGCCGAGGCCAGGCGACTCCCCGTACCTGACCCCGGTGCATGACGCATAGTAGTCTTCCGACTACCAACGAGGGACCGGAATCACGCCGGAAGCTGCGGCGGCGGATCCTGTCCCGACCAGGCTATGGAGCGTGCGGATCTCCGGAGTAACCTCAAATAAATGGACCAGCGGGGCGTTCCGCTGACGGGCGCGCACCGGGCCGGTCCGGTCGTCGGGTAGGGCTAACGGAGGGCGGACGTCGTGTCAGAGGCATACATCGTCGGGGCGGTGCGCACCCCTGTCGGCAGGCGCAACGGCGGCCTGTCCAGGGTGCACCCCGTGGACCTGGCGGCGCAGGTCCTAACCGAGCTTGTCGCCAGGACCGGCGCCGATCCCTCTGCCGTGGACGACGTGATCATGGGATGCGTCTCCCAGGTTGGGCCGCAGTCCATCGATATCGGCCGGAACGCCTGGCTATCGGCCGGCCTGCCGGAGAACGTTCCCGGGGTCACCATCGACCGGCAGTGCGGCTCCTCCCAGCAGGCCGTGCACTTCGCCGCCCAGGCGGTCCTCTCAGGGACGCAGGACCTTGTCGTCGCGGCCGGCGTAGAGAGCATGAGCATGGTGCCCATGGGCTCGACCGTGGCCCTGCCGCTGGAGAAGGGCATGCCCGGCCCGTTCGGCCGGGGATGGCGGGACCGGTACGGCGACCAGGAGATCTCCCAGTTCCGCGGCGCCCAGCTGGTGTGCGAGAAGTGGGGCCTGAAGCGCTCCCAGCTTGAGGAGTTCTCACTGGAGAGCCACGCCAGGGCCGTCCGCGCGATCGATGAGGGCAGGTTCGACCGGGAGATCATGTCGGTCGAGGGAGTCACCACGGACGAGGGACCGCGCCGCGACACCTCGCTGGAGAAGATGGCCGAGCTGAAGCCGCTCCGCGATGGCTGGGAGCTCACCGCTGCCACCGCATCGCAGATCTCGGATGGCGCCGCCGCGGTGCTGATCGCTTCCCCGGACGCCGTCGAGCGGCACGGTCTGACCCCGCGGGCCCGGATCCACGCCCTCACGGTGACCGGCTCCGATCCCGTGTACATGCTCACCGGGCCGATCCCGGCGACCGAGCAGGTGCTGGCGAGGGGCCACCTGAGCATCGACGACATCGACGTGTTCGAGGTGAACGAGGCGTTTGCTCCGGTTCTGCTCGCCTGGTCGGCCGACACCGGCGCCTCGCTGGAGAAGACCAACCCGAACGGCGGCGCGATCGCGCTCGGGCACCCACTCGGCGCTACGGGCGCGGTCCTGATGACCAAGCTGCTGCATGAGCTTGAGCGCACCGGCGGCAGGTACGGCCTGCAGACGATGTGCGAAGGCGGCGGCCAGGCCAACGCCACCGTCATCGAGCGCATCGACTGACGCCAGCCACCACCAGGGGTGCGGGAACGTAGCGCCGCAGCGTCCGCTGCGGCGCTACGTCCGCTGTGCCCCGCCTGCCTCGTCACATCAGTCCCTCATCCTCGCTACAGTCCCTGGAGCCACTGCGGCCACCACAGCCACGGCTGAGCGCCGCTCTGGCGGCCACGCCGCCCTGGCGGCCACGCCGCCCTGGGACAGGTGTCGTTGCAGCCCGGTGACCCGCGCCGGGCGTCGTTGCAGTCCCGGCGGCCCGGGCCGAATCCCTGCCGGGTCACGCCGGGCTGCCCTTCCTTGAAGGAAATATTTAACTTCAGTTGAAGGTTTACTTGTAACGAGGACCAAGGTTACCTGGAGGATGACCGAATCCTGGTACTCAGTGGAGGTGAATTGCAGTGCTGCTGACAACGTTTGATCCCTTCGCGCAGGAGCTCGACCGGCTGACCCGTTGGGCGTTCGGTGACCAGAGCGACCACCGTCGCCTGGCCCGGATGGATGCCGTCCGGCGCGAGAACGACATCGAGCTCCGGTTCGATCTGCCCGGCGTCGACCGGGAGAGCATCGACGTCACGGTGGACCACGGCGTGCTGACCGTTAGTGCCACCCGCAACGAGGAGCACACCGAGGGCGAGAAGCCGTTCATCCGCGAGCGGGTGATGGGCTCCTACACCCGTCGGGTGCGTCTCTCTGACGCGGTCGACGCTGACAAGATCGAGGCGAGCTACACCGACGGTGTGCTCACCGTGCATGTGCCGGTCGCCGAGCAGGCCAAGCCGCGCAAAATCGAGGTCCGTGCCGACGACAAGGCCATTGCCGCCTGACGCAGAGGTACGCTGTCCGGGCCCGGCGCGGTCGACCCGCCCGGGCCCGGAACCATTCCCGGAGCTAGCTATGCCATCGTTGCCACTTGATGATGAGAACCGGCCGCTGTTCACCGTCGGCCAGGTGGCGGAGATGCTCGAGATCCAGCAGGCCTTTTTGCGCCGTCTGGATGAGTTTCGTGTAGTCCGGCCATCGAGGTCCGCAGGCGGCCAGCGCCGTTACACCCGTCGCGAGATCACCATCGTCCAGTACGTCGCCAACCTCGTCGACGAGGGGATGACGCTGAAGGGCATCCGCCGCGTGCTGGAACTGGAGGAACGCGTCAGGGGCCTGCAGGAACGCGTGGGCGAACTGGAGGCCGAGCGGGATGCCCTCCGGGCGGCCGTCGCCGAGCGCGACGCGGTCCTCGCCCGGCTTGCCCCGAAGCGAGAGTGACTGCTGTGCCCATCGAACGTGATCATCTCGACTTTTACTCCGGTTGGTAGTCACAATTGGTACAAAGGCCACCAAAAAATGACTCAACCGGAGTAAAAGTTGCTCAGGCCGCGGCGCCAGGCCGTGGGAGCGCCAGACGGGGCAGCTCCCGGCGGGGACGGCGCCCGGCCGGG
>JASHPR010000387.1 GCA_030038015.1 Streptosporangiaceae bacterium | reverse complement strand
TGACCGGGTGACGGGCGCTGCGGCCGGCTCGGTTACCTGACCCGTGGCCGGGTGCCGCCGTCTGCGCGGTCACCTCGCCGACGGTCCCACCTTGACATGCGGCACGCCGCGCCGCCCTGGCACCTGCCGCTGTGGCATCTCCCGCTGCTCTGGCATCTCCCGCCACGCAGCCCCGCCAGCGTGTGCGTTTAAGGCTGTTCCAGCAACGTTTTCCGCACACACGTGCATCGTTGACGTGCCGGGGCGGCGGCACGCCGCGCCGGCCTGGCACCTGCCGCCGTGGCATCTCCCGCTGCTCTGGCATCTCCCGCCACGCAGCCCCGCCGGCGTGTGCGTTTAAGGCTGTTCCAGCAACGTTTTCCGCACACACGTGCATCGTTGACGTGCCGGGGCGGCAGCACGCCGCGCCGGCCTGGCACCTGCCGCCGTGACATCTCCCGCTGCTCTGGCATCTCCCGCC
This sequence comes from Streptosporangiaceae bacterium, assembly GCA_030038015.1. GTDB lineage: Bacteria > Actinomycetota > Actinomycetes > Streptosporangiales > Streptosporangiaceae > JASHPR01. The sequence continues at coordinate 14,968 of JASHPR010000387.1, read as the reverse complement.
ACACAGCCCCGCCAGCGTGTGCGTTTAAGGCTGTTCCAGCAACATTTTCCGCACACACGTGCATCGTTGACGTGCCGGGGCGGCAGCACGCCGCGCCAGACGACCGCAGCCGCCACCCAGCTGGCTCTGCCACCTGGCGGGGACGGCGCCACGGCCGGCGCGGCTCAGCGCTCCGTCGGCTTGGTCCGCGTCTCGATGGTGCCCTTGTAGGCGATGCCCCTCACGTGGACCGTGGGCGCGTCGTGCGGCAGCCGCAGCTCCGTCTCCTCCTCCGCCGACCAGCCCTTGCTCACGCCGAAGCCGTCCATCTCCACCCGGACGCCGGGCGGGACCAGGATGTCGATCCGCGACTTGTAGGCGATGGCGACCACGCTCGTGACCGGCGCCGTCAGCTCCGCGGCCCGCAGGTCGAGCCAGCCGCCGCCCTTGTAGACCACCGAGGTGAAGCGCTCCGGGACCCGCCAGCGGCCGCCCCGGCGAACCGAGTTCTTGTACGCGACGGCCCACCGCCCGGGCCGGACGCCGGCGGCTGCGGGCACGACGCTGCCGCCGGGCATGGCTGCCGGCAGGTCGCTGGTGAGCCGGTCAAGCTCGGTGCTGGTCCGCGCGGTGAGCGCGGCGCGCATCCGGTCGTCGAACTCGTCGTCATCGAGCCGGCGCTCAGCGAAAGCCTGCTGCAGCTGCTGCACGACAGCGTCCCGGTCCTGGTCGGACGCGCGGATCGGCTGCGGTCGCTGCGGCTCCGGCTGGCCTGCTGCGCTCATCGGGAACTCCTCCATGCTGATCGCGGTTTGATCCGGGCTCAACTCGAGACCTCCTCCGTCTGCCATGGCCGCCGTGGCTGGTGGCCGACGGCCGGCGTCTGCCGTGGCCGCCGTCCCGCGCGCGCCGCCGTCGGCCGGCCACAGGTCGCGATATATCTTAACCATGCCAAGCCTCGGCGTTGAAGGCGGCAGCCGGATGGTGGTCGCCGGCCGTACCCGGTCGCCGGCCGTACCCGGTCGCCGGGCGCTACCCGCCACCCTCCGTCGCTGCAAGCTCGGCGTAGAGCGCGGCCGTTTGCCCGGCGATGCGGGCCCAGCCGAAGTCAACCTCGGCCCTGGCGCGTCCCAGCCTGCCCATCTCCCTGGCCAGGGGCTCGTCGGCGAGCAGCAGGTTGATGGCCCCGGCGAGCGCGGCTGGATCCCCTGGCGGGACCAGCAGGCCGGTCTTCCCGTCCGCGACCACCTCGGGCACGCCGCCGACCTGGGAGCCGACGACCGCGGTGCCGCACGCCATGGCCTCCAGGTTCACGATGCCGAGCGGCTCGTACAGGGACGGGCAGACGAACACGGTCGCGTGCGTCAGCAGCTGGATCACCTCCCGCTTGGGCAGCATCCCGGATATCCAGACCACACCGGACCTGGTGGCCCACAGCTGCTGGGCCAGCTCGCTGACCTCCGCCTCAAGCTCGGGTGTGTCCGCCTGGCCTGCGCAGATGAGGAGCTGCGCCGCCGGGTCGATGCCGGCGGCGGCCCGCAGCAGCACGGGGAGCCCCTTCTGCCTGGTGACCCTGCCGACGAAGATCACCGAGGGCCGGCCGGGGTCGACGCCGTAACGCTGCAGCACGTCGGTCGCCGGATCCGGGGAGTACTCCGCCGTATCGATGCCGTTGCGGATCACCCGCACCCGCCCGGCGGGCACGGCGGGGTACGCCGCGAGCAGGTCGTCCCGCATGCCGTCGGACACGGCGATGATGGCGTCGGCGGCCTCGACGGCCGTCCGCTCGCACCAGGACGAGAGCGCGTAGCCGCCCCCGAGCTGCTCGGCCTTCCACGGCCGCAGCGGCTCGAGCGAGTGGACGGTCATCACGTGCGGGATCCCGTAGAGCAGCGCAGCCAGGTGACCCGCCAGGTTCGCGTACCAGGTATGCGAGTGCACGATGTCGGCGGCGGCGACCGCGGCCGTCATCGACAGGTCCGTAGAGATCGTCTGCAGCGCCTGGTTCGCGGCGGCGAGGTGTTCCCATGGCCGGTGCGCGACCGCCCCGGGCCGATCGGCGCCCTGGCAGTGCACGGTGAGGTTCACCAGGCTGGCGAGCTCGCGGGCGAGGTACTCCACGTGCACGCCTGCTCCGCCGTATACCTCAGGCGGGTACTCCCTGGTCAGCAGCGCTACGTTGAGCCGGCCCGTGGGGCCCGCGGTCACAGCGGCACCATCTGGCCCTTGCCGACCACGGTGATGCCGCCAGGCGACACGGTGAACCCGCGAGCCCTGTCGCACTCCTTGTCCACGCCGACCTCGGCGCCTTCGGGGACGATCACGTTCTTGTCCAGGATCGCGTCCTGTACCACCGCGTGACGCCCGATCTGCGTGTTGTGCATGACCACCGACCGCTCGACCCGGGACCAGCTGTTGACCCGGACCCCCGGCGAGAGGACGGAGCTGCGCACCAGCCCGCCAGACACGATGACACCGTTGCTGACGATGCTGTTGATCGCCCGGCCGACCCGGTCCCCGCTGTCGTGGACAAACTTGGCCGGCGGCTGCGATGGGACTTGGGTGAGGATCGGCCACTGGTCGTTGTACAGGTTGAAAACGGGCTGCACCGCGCAGAGGTCCATGTGCGCCTCGAAGTAGGAGTCGAGGGTACCCACGTCGCGCCAGTAGCCGGCATCGCTCGGGGCCGCCCCGGGAACGTCGTTATCCAGGAAGTCATAGACCTGGGCCAGTCGCTCGCGCACCAGCATCGGGATGATGTCCCTGCCCATGTCGTGCCTGCTGTCGGCGTCCTCGGCGTCCTTGCGCAGCGCGTCGACGAGGACGTCGCTGGTAAACACGTAGTTGCCCATCGACGCGAAGGCCTCGTCCGGGTGACCGGGCCGGGCCGGCGGATCGGCCGGCTTCTCCAGGAAGGCCTCGACCGTGCGCCCGTCCTTGCCGGTCTGGATGACCCCAAACGCCGTCGCGTCCTGCCGCGGCACGGGAAGGCCAGCCACGGTGACACCGGCCCCCGCTGCCACGTGCTGATCGATCATCTGCGTCGCGTCCATCCGGAACACGTGATCGGCGCCGAACACGATCACGATGTCCGGCTGTTCGTCGTAGATGAGGTTCAGCGACTGGTAGATCGCGTCAGCGGACCCGGTGTACCAGTGCGGCCCGAGCCGCTGCTGCGCCGGGACCGGGGTCACGTAGTTGCCGAGCAGGCTGCTCAGCCGCCAGGTCGTGGTCACGTGCCGGTCCAGGCTGTGGCTTTTGTACTGGGTCAGCACGCATATGCGCCTGATACCGGAGTTGACCATGTTCGACAGCGCGAAGTCGACGAGACGGTAGAGGCCGCCGAACGGCACGGCGGGCTTGGCCCGGTCAGCGGTGAGGGGCGCCAGGCGTTTTCCTTCTCCGCCTGCCAGAACAATGCCAAGGACCCTCGGCTCGGCCATTCGCCCACCTCCCCGCGTCGCCTGCGCCCTGGGCAGTTCCCATCCTGGCCCCGCCAAGCGCGTGAAGGATAGGGCCGAAGCCGGCCGGAACGCGGGAAGTTCCGCCGATGCGCCGCGGATCAGGCCCGGTGGGTCAGAGGCCGGGCCTGGTGGGTCACCGGCAGGCCCGGTGGGTCACGGATGAGGCCTGGCGGTCAGGCCTGGTGGGTCTCCGATCAGGCCTGGTGGGTCACGCGCAGCTTGGACTGCTCGTGCGGCAGGAGTTCCCAGTCATCCATGAACCGCGCCTGCAGGCCGTGCTTTTCGGCCAGCGCGATCAGGGTCTCGGTCCGGTAATAGAAGTCCTCACGCAGGACATGGTGTTCGGCCCCTTCGGTCCGGTCGAAGGTGAAGTCGAAGAAGCCATCCGGGGCCATCACCCGCCTGACGCTTGCCAGGCACTTGTCGATCACCTCAATGGGGGAGTGCGAAAACACGCTGTGCGCGTGCACGACGGTGAAGTAGCCGTCGGGGAGGAACGCCAGGCCCATGTCCCTGACCAGGGTGAGGTATGGCATCTTGGGCTGCAGCCCGAACTCGGTGACGGTGTCGGCCGCGGCCAGCAGGATGTCCGGCGAGATGTCAATTCCGTAGTAATTCCCGGCGTCGAGGTAGTCGATGAACAGGCGCCCGGCGCGCAAGTTGCCGCAGCCGATCTCGAGCATCCGGTCGCCGGGCTTCAGGCCGTGGCCGATCAGGTAGTCGAACTGCATCTGGCCGATCTTGATCCACGACTCGCGGGTCTTGCTGCCCACGGCGCCCTCGTGGCTTCGCGCGGCGTCCGACGCCATCACCGCGCGGTAGTAGCTGAGGTGGTCGCGCGACCGCAGCCACAGCCAGGTGTCGCGGCCGCGGCGGCGCGCGTATGGCACGATGCGGCCGGGGTTCCGGGCCGCATACCTGACCTTGAACAGGAGCCGGGAACGATCTTTCGCCGTCACGCCTCCAAGACTAAGGACACCGCCCGATTGTCCGGGCGGTGGTCCGCCCGATTGTCCGGGCGGTGGTCCGCCGGATTCCGCGGGCGCTGGCTGGCCGGATTCCGCGGGCGGTGGTCCGCCGGATTCCGCGGGCGCTGGCTGGCCGGATTCCGCGGGCGGTGGTCCGCCGGATTCCGCGGGCGGTGGTCCGCCGGATTCCGCGGGCGGTGGTCCGCCGGATTCCGCGGGCGCTGGCTGGCCTGGGCTCATTCAGACCCATCGGCCGGCCCGCCGACCCGCTTGGTGGCCGCTCGGAGGGCGAGCATCCGGGCGATCTGGACGCCGACCCCGAGCAGGATGCCCCAGGTGAGCGCCTCGCCGAGGGCCACCTGCGGGTCCTCGGGGTGTTCCGGCGGCTCCCTGCCGGTGATCGCCTTCCAGGCGAAGATGAGTATCTTCCGCGCGCCGAAGGCCGCGGCAAACCCGATCAGGCCGCTGAGCAGCCGGTTGCCGCCGCTGGCCCGCTTGTCTGCCATCCGAAACCCTTCCTCCCGACAGTCTGCTGATCATCCCACGGGCGCGCCGCCGGCGCGGGCCTGCGGCCTCGATCTTTCTATCGCGGCGGCAAGTTCCGCCGGGCGCCTGGTGGCGACCAGCCAGTAAGGCCGGTCCTGGTGTTCCCCGGTGACCTCGATATACACGGCGAGCTTGAGATACGGCCTGAGCAGCATGAAGGCCTTAGGGTCCGCGCGGGGGCCGCGCAGCGCGCTGGCCTGGGCTTCGTCGAGCGGCGCGACCTCACCGGCCACGGCCAGGGGCAGAGCGGCCGCGCCGGCCCGCAGTTCGCCGTTGGAAACCTCTACCGTGATCCGGCCCCACGCCAGCAGCGCTGCGGCACAACCGCCGCAGAACACCACATAGCTGGCGATGGCGATGACCACGTTGAACCCGGCCCACACAAAGCTGGCGAAGGTGAATGCGGTCAGCATGTCCAGCCACCAGTAGGCGGCGGGCACGCGAAGCCGTTCGGTGTAGGTGCGCATCACCCCACGGTAGTTGGTTACATGTAGGACATGACTGGCCGGTGGGCGTGGCGCCCGAGCAGGGGCGCCGAAACGGAGAATCTTTCGCAGGGAGGCCTGACCGCAACCGTCCTCGAGGGGCGGGCGGGGACCACCGAAACCGACGGCGCAGCGGCGGGCGGGCACTGGCCCGCGGAGGACGGCGAAACGAGCGCGCCGGCCGGCGCGGCACCGGGCAGGCTGCGGCCTCCGGCACCGAGCTGGCTCCCGCGGGAGCCCCCGGTGCCCACGCTCCTGCAGCGGGCGGCCGCGTGGTCGTGGCGTCTGCTCGTGATCGGCCTGCTGGTGTATGTGGCGTTCCGGGTAGCGAGCGCGCTGCGGCTGGTCGTCCTGCCGTGCATCGCGGCAATGCTGCTGACCGCGCTGCTGCAGCCGCTGACCGCGCGGCTGCGCAGGACCGGGATGCCCTCGCTCGCCGCCACCTGGTGCACGGTGCTGGCGGCCGCCGTTGTCCTGGCCGGGATATCGATCCTGGTGGCCGACCGGGTGTCCGCCGACTACCCGCTGCTGCAGACCGAGGTGAAGCACACCGCCCACCAGGTGCAGGCCTCGCTCGCGAGGTCGCCGTTCCACCTCAACGACGTGCGGCTGGACCAGTACTCCAACGACCTGGTGCACTTCTTCTCCCAGCACAAGTCCCTGATCGCCGGCACGGTGGTCACCGGCGGCAGGATCGTCCTTGAGCTGCTGACCGGCGTGATCTTGATGGTCTTCGTCACCTTCTTCCTGCTCAAGGACGGCGACCGGATCTGGGCTTGGCTGATCAAGGGGCTCAGGCCCGACACCAGGGAGCGGGCGAACAGCGCCGGGACCGCCGCGTGGACGGCGCTGGTGAACTACATGCGAGGCACCACCGCGGTCGCGGCCATCCATGCGGTGGTCATCGGGCTCGCGCTGTGGATCCTGGGCGTTCCGCTGCTGGTGCCGCTGATCATCCTGGTGTTCCTCGCCGCCTTCGTGCCGCTCGTCGGGATACTCGTGGCCGGGGCGCTCGCCATCCTGGTCACCCTGGGCACCAAGGGCTGGATCGCGGCGCTGATCCTGCTGGGCGTCTTCCTGGTGGAGAACCAGGTCGAGGGCCACCTCCTGCAGCCGCTGCTGGTTGGGCGGATCGTGCGGCTGCACCCGCTCGCGATCATCCTGGCCCTGGGCGTGGGCGGGATCATCGCCGGCATTGCCGGGGCGATCGTCGCGGTCCCCGCCGCGGCGGCGCTGTGCTATGCGTGGCCGCATCTGCGCCGCGATCGCCCGGTACCGCCCTGCCCCGGCGGGGACGGCAGCGCCGGCAGCCCGTAGCCGGCCGGGCGCGGAGTCCGGTGAAAGTGCGGGATGCGCGAACATCCCGGCGGGTGGCGGTAAGGTCACGTCCGTGAACGGCCTCCGGGTCAGCCCCGAGAAGCGCCGCTGGCCCCTGCCCCGGGAAGCTCAGCATCGGACACCCAGGAAGAGATGGTGACTCATGCCGCGCCTGACCTCCGAACCTAACCGCGTCGGGGTCCTCATCCAGCGGCTGGATCCCGGCCTTCCGCTGCCCGAGCGGGCCCACCCGGGCGATGCGGGCGCCGACCTGTACGCAGCCGCCGACGTCGAGCTGGCACCGGGGCAGCGCGCCGTCGTGCCCACCGGCATCGCGATCGCGCTCCCGGACGGCTACGCCGCGTTCGTGCACCCGCGCTCCGGGCTGGCCGCCCGGCACGGCGTGACGATCGTCAATGCGCCAGGCACCGTGGACGCCGGGTACCGTGGCGAGATCAGGGTGACCCTGCTGAACACCGATGCCGAGACCCCGGTGCGGTTCCAGCGTGGGGACCGGATCGCCCAGCTCGTGGTGCAGCGGGTGGAGCGCCCGGTGTTCCACGAGGTCGAGCGGCTGCCGGGGTCGGCAAGAGGTGATGGCGGGTTCGGCTCGACGGGAGGCCACGCCGCGGTGGCCACGCCGGCCGGTCAGGACGAGTTTTCCGCAAGGAAGTAAGGAGCGTGCAGGGTGTTCCGACGGCGCCGCCGCGAGGACGCGGGGCCCGGATATGACTCTGGCACTGCCCAGGATGAGCCGGAGCTGTACGGCGGCCCGGACGATCCGGACACCGGCGAGGATTCCGGCGGCCAGGAGGACGCAAGCGGACCCGGTGATCAGTGGGATCAGCGATCGGGGCCATGGGACGGGGCCGGCAGCTACCCGCAGCGTGACCGGATAGATTTCGGCAGCCTGCTCGTGCCCATGTATGAGGGCATCGAGGTGGAGGTCAAGGTCGCCGACGGCGTCGGCGTCTGGATCACGGTCAGGCGCGGCGACAGCGCCATCGAGCTGATGGCCTTTGCCGCACCCAAGACCAGCGGGCTGTGGGAGGAGGTGCGCCAGGAGTTCGCCGAGGAAGTGGCGAAGGCCGGCGGCGATAGCCGGGAGGTGCAGGGCCCGTTCGGCGTGGAGCTGCACGCGCGGCTGCATCCGGGCGGAGAGGGGCGCCGCGGGCAGCTCGAGCCGGTGCGGTTCATCGGCGTCGACGGCCCCCGCTGGTTCCTGCGCGGCATGATCCGCGGCCCGGCGGCGCGCCATCCGGAGCTCGCCAGGCCGTTCGAGGAGCTGTTCGCCGATGTGGTCGTGGTGCGCGGCGACCACCCGGCCCCGCCGGGGGACCTGCTGGAGATCCGGCTACCGCAGGACGCGCAGCAGGCTCTCGAGGAGCAGCTCGCGCAGGAGCAGCAGGGCGGCATGGCCTACCCGAACCCGTTCGAGCGCGGGCCGGAGATCACCGAGACCAGGTAGCGCACCTGCGGGGGGCTCCGCCCCCCGCATCCCCCGGAGCACCGGCGCGGCTGACGGCGGCCGCGCTCAGCGGCCGCCGGACAGCAGCGCTCCAAGTTCCTCTTCGACGTCCTCACTGGTGACGAACAGCAGCTCGTCGCCGGCTTCGAGGGGATCGTCGCTGTTCGGCACGATCACACGGCCGTCGCGCAGGATGGCGACCAGCGCCGTGTCCGCAGGCCACTCGATCGAGCCGATCCGCTGCCCGGCCAGGGGAGCGTCGGCGGGCATGGTCATCTCGACCAGGCTCGCCTCGCTCTGCCGGAAGGTCATCAGACGCACCAGGTCGCCCACGCTGACGGCCTCCTCGACCAGCGCCGAGAGCAGCCTCGGCGTGGACACGGCGACGTCGACGCCCCACGACTCGTTGAACAGCCACTCGTTGTTCGGGTGGTTGATCCGCGCCACCACCCGCGGCACCCCGTATTCCGTCTTGGCCAGCAGCGACACCACCAGGTTGACCTTGTCGTCCCCGGTCGCGGCGATCACCACGTTGCACCGCTCAAGCTGCGCGTCCTCCAGCGAGCTGATCTCGCACGCGTCGGCGAGCAGCCACTCGGCGTTCGGCACGTTGTAGACCTTGATCTTCCTCGGGTCCTTGTCGATGAGCAGGACGTCGTGGCCGTTGCCGAGCAGTTCCATGGCGATGGACCGGCCCACCGAGCCCGCTCCCGCGATGGCGACCCGCATCAGTGGCCTCCCTTCTGCGCCCCACGCTCGGCTCCGGGCCGCCTGGCCAGCACGGGGGAGATCCGTTCAAGGTCCTGCTCATCGGCGATCACGTGCAGGACGTCGCCCTCCTGCAGGACGGTCCCCGGGCCGGGCAGCATAGCCTCCCCCAGCCGGGAGATGAACGCGATCCGGGCGCGGGCCGCTTCCTCGATCGTGGTCACCTTCTCGCCGAGCCACTGATCGGAATAGGCCACCTCGGCGAGCACGACCGTCCCCGTTGGGTCGCGCCACAGCGGCTGCGCACCCTTGGGCAGCAGCCTGCGCAGCATCTGATCGGCGGTCCAGCGCACGGTCGCCACGGTCGGGATGCCGAGCCGCTGGTACACCTCGGCCCGGCGCGGGTCATAGATGCGCGCCACCACGCGCTCGACACCGAACGACTCCCGCGCCACCCGCGCCGCGATCACGTTAGAGTTGTCGCCGCTGCTGACCGCCGCGAACGCGTCGGCCTGCTCGATGCCGGCCTCGATCAGGACATCGCGGTCGAAACCGACCCCAGTGATCTTCTTGCCCTTGAAGCCCGCCGGCAGCTTGCGGAACGCGTCGGGGTCCTGGTCGATCACCGCGACCGAGTGGTCCTGGTCCTCCAGGATATGGGCTATCGTCGAGCCGACACGCCCGCACCCCATGATCACGATGTGCACGGTGTTCCTTCCCGCGAAGATGGTGCCCGATCACGGTATTACCTGGCAGGCAGCGCTGCCAGCCCTGGCAGCGCCCCGGCCCGGCGCCCGCGGCGACGGGGCGGGAGCATGGTGGCTGTGACCCTCTCTGACCCGGATCTGCCCGAACCCGGCGACCTGGTTGAGCTCACCGTCGGCGAGGCCGCACACGGCGGCTGGTGCGTGGCCAGGCCAGGCTCCGGGCCCGTGATCTTCGTGCGGCATGCGCTGCCCGGCGAGCGGGTCCGCGCGGTCATCAGCCAGACCACGTCCAGGCTGGCCAGGGCCGAGGCCACCGAGATCCTGGAGGCCTCGGCCGACCGGGTGCAGCCGCCGTGCCCGCACGCACGCCCCGGCGGCTGCGGCGGCTGCGACTGGCAGCACGCCAGCCTGCCCGCCCAGCGCTCGCTGAAGGCGGCGGTGATCCGGCAGCAGCTGCGGCGGATCGCCGGCATCGACCGGGACGTGAGTGTCGAGCCGATGCCCGGCGACGAGACAGGCCTGAGCTGGCGGACCCGGGTGAAGTACGCCATCGGCCCGGGCGGCACCGCCGGCCTGCGCAAGCACCGGTCGCACGAGGTCGTGGAGATCGGCGACTGCCCGATTGCGCATCCGCTGGTCACCGCCGCGGGGGTGACCAGGCGGACCTGGCCCGGCACGGCCTGGGTGGAGGTGGCCGCCGCGCCAGGCTCCGGCCAGCGGGCGGTGATCGCCGAGCGGGCGACGGCGGCGGCCGGCATCGACGCGGACACCGTGCTGGCCGGCATCGACGCGGACACCGTGCTGGCCGGCCGCAAAACCGTTCGCGGCAGCGGCTACCTGCGGCAGCGCGCCGCCGGCCGGGACTGGAGGGTCAGCGCCGCCGGGTTCTGGCAGGTTCACCCGGCGGCGGCGGACACGCTCGCCGGCGCCGTCCTTGCCGCGCTGCGCCCGCAGCCCGGCGAGGTGGCGCTCGACCTGTACTGCGGCGCCGGGCTGTTCGCGGGGGTCCTGGCCAAGGAAATCGGCCCGGCCGGGGCGGTGATCGGGATCGAGGCCGACGCGGCGGCGGTGCGCGACGCCCGGCACAACTTGCGGCACACACCGTGGGCCCGGGTGCACCGGGGGGACGCGGCCGCGGTGCTGGCCCGCAGCGGGCTGTCCGGGGCGTCCCTGGCCGTCCTCGACCCGCCGCGCACGGGGGCCGCCCAGCCGGTCATCGACCTGCTGTCGGGGCGGTCCCCGTCCGGCAGGGGAGACCGCGCCAGCCGGATCCGCCGGATCGCGTACGTGTCCTGCGATCCGGCGACCCTGGCCCGCGATCTTGCCTTGTTCACCGCGTCCGGGTGGAGCCTCGCGGCGCTGCGCGCCTTCGACGCGTTCCCGATGACGCACCACGTCGAGTGCGTGGCCACACTGGAGCGCGGCTAACCGTTCAGCTAGCCCTTCTTGAGCGTGGCCTCAACCTCGATCGTGAGCTGGATCTTCTCGCTGACCACGACGCCGCCGGTGGGCAGCGCCATGTTCGCGGTGATGCCGTAGTCGTTCCTGTTGATCTCGCCGGACGCCGAGAACCCGGCGCGCGTCCCGCCGTACGGGTCCGGGCCGAACCCGTTGACCTCGACGGCCAGCTCGACCGGGCGGGTGACGCCCCTGATGGTCAGGTCGCCGGTCACCAGGTAATCGTCGCCCTCCTTGCGGATGCCGGTGGACCGGTAGGTCATCTGCGGGTGGTTGGCGACGTCAAGGAAGTTCTCGGCCTTGATGTCGTTGTTGCGCTGCTCGTTGCCGGTGTCGAACGAGGCCGTGTCGATGGTCGCGGTGGCCGACGACTGCAGCGGGTCCTCGGCGGTGACGATCTGCCCCTCGAACTTGCCGAAGTTCCCGCGCACCTTGCTGACCATGAGGTGCCTGGCGACGAATCCGATGTGCGAGTGGACGGGATCGATGTCCCAGGTGCCTGCGACGTAGCCCGGGATCTCGGCAGTTTCCGCCGTCATGATGTCTCCTAGTTCCGGCAGGTATGACAGTTACTGACGGGCACGTGGTACACGTACGGAACCCCGCTCCCATCCTCTGGGACGGCCGCCGTCCGGCACAAGACGGAACTTGCGGCTGCCTGAGTCACACGGAGGTAACCATGCAGCTTGAGCCACGGGGCACGGGCGAAGCTGTGGCGCCGGACGCCCCCGGCGCCGCCGGCGCCGCCGGCGCGCCGGGCGTGACGCTCACCAGCTGCCGGGTGCGGGAGATCCTGGAGCGGGTCGGTGACAAGTGGTCGCTGTTCGTCATCTCCTGCCTCGGCGAGGGCCCCAGGCGGTTCACCGCGCTGAAGCGGGAGGTCGGCGGGATCAGCCAGCGGATGCTGACCGTGACCCTGCGCGGCCTGGAACGCGACGGCATCGTCAGCCGGACCATGTACCCGGTGATGCCGCCGCGGGTGGACTACGAACTCACCCCGCTCGGCCGGACCCTGCTGGATGCGGTCGGCGCCCTCATGGCCTGGGCCGACGCCCGTCTGGACGAGGTCGACGCCGCCCGCGCCGCCTACGATGCCCGGGCGGCGGCCCAGGCCGCGGCCCAGGCCGCGGACCTGCCCTGGCCGCCGGGCCCCGCCCAGCGGAGCACTGCTCCGCCAGGCTCAGCCCAGGCGAACCCCGCCAGCAACACAAATCCCGCTAGCAACGGGTCCCGGGCTGGCGGGCGATAATGGTTCAGATTCGTCCGGTTCCTGCCGGACGAATCTGAAGCAATGTGTTGAAGGCGGCCGGAAGGCTGTGGATAGGCCAGAGTTATCCACAGATCTGGTTTCGCGGTTCCGGGTGGTGACCACGGCCGGGACGCTGGATGCGTGATCCCGCAACTGCCACAGGAGCTCACGAGGGTGGCGCGCCGCCAGTCCGGGGTCGTCACGCGGGCTCAGGCCTTCGCCGCAGGAATGACCCGCCATGCCGTCTACGCCAGGCTGGACGGCGGGCGCTGGCAGCGGCTTCACGTCGGCGTGTACGCGGTTTACAGCGATCCGCCGGCCTGGGAGTCCCTGCTCTGGGCGGCGGTCCTAATTCGTCCCGCGCTCGGCGCCCCCGGGAGAGTCCAGGATGAACGCGGTCCTCGCCACGCTGGCGGAAAGGGAGACCCGGACGTGCCCCGGCCGCCCCGTCACCCGGTCGGGCGGGCGGCGGATGGGCTCATGGGCCACCATGGGACGTATGCGACTGCGAATCTTCACCGAACCGCAGCAGGGCGCGGCCTACGCCACGCTGCTCAGGGTGGCCAGGGCGGCCGAGGAACTCGGCTTCGACGCATTCTTCCGGTCGGATCATTACCTCAAGATCGGCGATATCGGCGGCCTGCCGGGCCCGACGGACGCCTGGGCCACGCTGGCCGCCCTGGCCACCCAGACCTCCCGGCTCCGGCTAGGCACTCTGGTCAGCCCGGCCACGTTCCGCTACCCCGGCCCGCTGGCGATCACCGTCGCCCAGGTCGACCAGATGAGCGGCGGCCGGGTGGAGCTGGGGCTCGGGGCCGGCTGGTACGCGGCCGAGCACGCCGCCTACGGCATCCCGTTCCCCGGCGTGCGCGAGCGCTTCGCCCGGTACGAGGAGCAGCTCGAGGTGATCACCGGGTTGTGGGACGTGCCCGACGGCGGCACGTTCTCGTTCAAGGGCACGTACTACACCGTGGTCGACTCGCCCGCGCTGCCGAAGCCGGTGCAGCGGCCCAGGCCCCCGCTGATCATCGGAGGGACCGGCCCCAAGCGGACGCCACGGCTGGCCGCCAAGTTCGCCGACGAGTACAACATCGCGTTCGCCAGCCTGGAGGAGACGGGCGCCGCATTCGGCCGGGTACGGGAGGCCTGCGCCGCCGCCGGGCGGCACGAGACCTCGATGATCTACTCGGCGGCACAGGTCGTGTGCTGCGGCCGGTCAGAGGCTGAGCTGGGCCGGCGGGCCGCCGCGATCGGCAGGAAAGCCGACGACCTGCGGCGTAGCGGCCTCGCCGGCACCCCTGACGAGGTGGCCGAGAAGATCGGCAAGTTCGCCGGGATCGGGGCCGAGCACTTGTACCTCCAGGTGCTTGACCTGCAGGACCTTGATCACCTGGCGCTGATCGCCGCCGAGGTCCTGCCGAGGGTCTAAAGTTCAGCAGCGGCTCAGAGGCGGCGCTCAGCGTCCGGTCAGCGGACGCTGCCACGATTCCGGAGCTTGAACGGTACGCGTCGTGGCGGATCGCCCAGGGATTCCGGTCGGTCAAGGCTAGGGGTGACGGCATGGCAGGGTCGAGGCGGCGCAGCCCGCGCCGGTGGGCAGCGTGGCTGGCCGGTGCCGCCGTGGCGGTCGTGGTGCTGGCGGTCGGCGGCACGTTCCTCTACATCCACGTCATCTCCGGGCCGACGCCCGCGCCGCTGAGCCTGAAGCAGGCCTCGAAACCGGGCGCCACGGGCAGCGCCGCGGCACCCGCCGGCGGGTCAGCGGCCACGTCGGTGGCGGGGACGTGGCAGACCGTGGCCGGCTCGGTGGTGGGTTACCGGGTGAAGGAGGTCCTGTTCGGGCAGAACCACACCGCGGTCGGCCGGACCAGCGCGATCACCGGCCACCTGACGATCAGCGGCACGACCGTGACCGCCGCGGCCTTCACCGTGCAGATGGCGACGGTCAAGAGCGACGAGAGCGAGCGCGACGTGCAGTTCCGGGGCCGGATCATGGACACGGCCGCCTACCCGACCGGGACGCTGACCCTCATTAAGCCCATCGCGCTCGGCACGGTGCCCGCGGCCGGCGTGGTCAGGAGCTACACGGCCGCCGCCGACCTGACCCTGCACGGGCAGACCCGGGCGGTGACGTTCCCGCTGTCCGCCGAGCGCACGGCGAGCGAGATCGAGGTGTCCGGGTCGATCCCCGTCCTGTTCGCGAGCTGGGACATCCCGAACCCGAGCTTCACCGGATTCGTGACCACCCAGAACCACGGCGTGCTCGAGTTCCTGCTGAAGTTCGCCCGGTCCTGATCAGGACCTGCCTGCCCACGGGTCGTAGTCGACCTCCAGCGGCTCCTGCGGCGGCCGGGCGGCCTCGGGCACGTTGCGCAGGTTGAGCCGGATCCGGGTCCAGGTCGACGAGCGGCCGCGCATCGAGTCCACCAGCACATCGGCGGGCTCCAGCCGCGACCACGCGTCGGGGTGGCGCTGCTTCCACCGCTCCAGGCCCTGCATGGCCTCGGCCTGGGTGGCTGCCCTCGCCACCTCGATCAGCGGCATGGACGAGCGGCGGCGCCCGGTGGCGCTGGTGGCCGCCGGGGCCCCCGTGCCCGCCGGCGGCGCGGCGGCCGCGGC
>JASHPR010000386.1 GCA_030038015.1 Streptosporangiaceae bacterium | reverse complement strand
CAGCGCGGCGTGATGGAGCAGCTGCTGCTCAACCACCCGCTGGACTGCCCCATGTGCGACAAGGGCGGGGAGTGCCCGCTGCAGAACCAGGCCATGTCCGCCGGCCAGGGCGAGACCAGGTTCGGCGGCCCCAAGCGCCATTTCGCCAAGCCGGTCGCGCTGTCCGCGCAGGTGCTGCTCGACCGGGAGCGGTGCATCCAGTGCACCCGGTGCACCCGGTTCGCCGAGGAGATCGCCGGCGAGCCGCTGATCGAGCTGTTCGAGCGCGGCCCGCATGAGCAGATCGCGATCGCCGGGGGGGTCCCGTTCGACTCCTACTTCTCCGGCAACACCGTGCAGATCTGCCCGGTCGGGGCGCTCACCGGCGCGTCCTACCGGTTCCGGGCGCGCCCGTTCGACCTGGTCTCCACGCCCAGCGTGTGCGAGCACTGCGCCTCGGGCTGCCGGCAGCGCACCGACCACAGGCGCGGCACGGTGACCAGGCGGCTGGCGGGCGACGACCCGCAGGTCAACGAGGAGTGGAACTGCGACAAGGGCCGGTGGGCGTTCACTTACGCCACGCAGCCCGACCGCCTGGTCACCCCGCTGGTCCGCGACGCCGGCGGGGAGCTGCAGCCTGCCTCGTGGCCGGAGGCGATCGCCGCGGCCGCGGCCGGGCTGCTCGCCGAGCGGGGGCGTGCGGCCGTCCTCACCGGGGGCCGCCTGACCCTGGAAGACGCCTACGCCTACGCCAAGTTCGCCAGGCTCGCGCTGGACAGCAACGACATCGACATGCGGGCCCGCCCGCACTCCGCCGAGGAGACGCAGTTCCTGGCCGGCAGCGTGGCCGGCCAGTCATCCGGCGTGACCTACGCGGGCCTGGAGCGGGCAGGCGCGGTGCTGCTGGCCGGGTTCGAGCCCCAGGACGAGTCGCCGATCGTCTTCCTCAGGCTGCGCAAGGCCGCCAGGTCCGGCCGGCTCGCCGTGTACTCGATCGCCGCGCTGGCCGGCCCCGGGCTGCCGCTGATGTCCGGCACGCTGCTGCCGACCGTGCCGGGCGGGGAGGCCGAGATGCTGGGCCGGCTGGCCACCGGCGACGGGCTGGACGAGGCCGCCGCGGCCGCGGCGCAGGCGCTGCGCCAGCCCGGCGCGGTGATCCTGGCGGGCGAGCGGCTTGCCGAGGTCCCCGGCGCGCTGTCCGCGGCCGGCAGGCTGGCGCAGGAGACCGGCGCCCGGCTGGCCTGGATACCGCGCCGGGCCGGGGAACGGGGCGCGATCGAGGCCGGGGCGCTGCCCACGGTGCTGCCCGGCGGCCGGGCGGTCGCCGACCATGCGGCCAGGGCCGAAGTGGCACGGGCCTGGGGGGTGGCCTCGCTGCCCGGCCGGCCCGGCAGGGACACCGCGCAGATCCTGGCCGCCGCGGCGACCGGGGAGGTCGGCGCCCTGGTCATCGCCGGCGTGGATCCCGCCGACCTGCCCGACCCGGCCGCCGCTCTCGAGGCGCTGGAGGCCACGCCGTTCGTGGTCAGCCTGGAACTGCGGGTCAGCGCGGTGACCGACCGCGCCGACGTGGTGCTCCCGGTCGCCGCGGCCGCCGAGAAGGCGGGAACGTTCGTGAACTGGGAGGGCAGGCCCGGCTCCTTCGGCGCGGCGCTGGCCTTCCCCGAGGTGCGCAGCGACCTTCGGGTGCTCGGCGACCTGGCGGACGAGATGGACGTGCACCTGGGGCTGCCGGACGCCGCGGCCGCCCGGCGGGAGCTCAACGCGCTGGTGCCCGACGTCACGTCCCGCTTCCCCGACCTGCCCTCGGCTATCCCGGCCCGGGCGGGTGCGCCGGCCGCGGCGGCCGGCCTCCCCGCCCGCTCTGCCCCGGCGAGCCGCACCCCCACCCTGCGGCCGGGCGCGGGCCAGGCGTTCCTGGCCACCTGGCACAGCCTGCTGGACGCCGGGCGGATGCAGGACGGCGAACCGAACCTGGCGGCCACCGCCCGGGCCGCGGTGGCGAAGATGTCGGCGGCGACGGCGGCCGAAGCCGGCACCGGCGATGGCGGTAAGGTCACTGTGGCCACCGAGCGCGGCGCCATCACCGCGGGAGTCCAGATCGCGGACATGCCGGACCGGGTGGTCTGGCTGCCCACCAACTCGGCGGGCTGCGCGGTGCGCGGCACCCTCGGCGCTGGCCACGGAAGCCTCGTCACCGTGAGGAGCGCGCAATGACCGGCCTGGCCGTGGGGGCGCGGGCACAGGGCACCACCTTCCCGACGCTGTCCGACTTCGGGCACGACCCGTGGTGGCTGATCATCATCAAGGTCCTCGCCATCTTCCTGTTCCTGCTGCTCGGGACCCTGATCGCGATCTGGGCCGAGCGGCGGATCCTCGGCCGGATGCAGTCGAGGCCCGGGCCGAACCGGGCGGGCAAGTTCGGCCTGCTGCAGTCGCTGATGGACGGCATCAAGCTGCCGCTCAAGGAGGACATCGTCCCCCGCGGCGTGGACAAGGTCCTGTTCTGGCTGGCCCCGGCGATCTCGGTGATCCCCGCGTTCATCAGCTTCGCGATCATCCCGTTCGGGCCGATCGTCTCCATCGCCGGGGTGCAAACCCCGCTGCAGCTTGCCGACCTGCCGGTGGCCGCGCTGCTGGTGCTCGCGATGAGCTCGATGGGGGTGTACGGGATCGTGCTGGCCGGCTGGTCGGCGGCCTCGCCCTACTCGCTGCTCGGCGGGCTCCGCTCGTCCGCCCAGGTGATCAGCTACGAGATCGCGATGGCGCTGTCCTTCGTCCCGGTCTTCCTGTACTCCGGGTCGCTGTCCACCACCGCGATCGTGGCCGCCCAGGCGCACGGCAACGAGTTCCACTGGTTCGGCGCCGGGCTGCACTACCCATCCTGGTTCGCCGTGCTGCTGCTGCCCTCGTTCCTGATCTACCTGATCACGATGGTCGGCGAGACCAACCGGCTGCCGTTCGACCTGCCCGAGGGCGAGGCCGAGCTCGTCGGCGGCTACCACACCGAGTACTCGTCGCTGAAGTTCGCGCTGCTCCAGCTCGCCGAGTACTGCAGCGTGATCACCGTCGCAGGGCTGGCCACCACGCTGTTCCTGGGCGGCTGGCAGGCGCCGTGGCCGATCTCGGTGTGGCCGGGCGCGAACGCGGGCTGGTGGCCGCTGCTGTGGTTCCTGATCAAGATCTGCCTGTTCGTGTTCTTCTTCTTCTGGCTCCGCGGCTCACTGCCCAGGATCCGTTACGACCAGCTGATGAGCCTGGGCTGGAAGATCCTCATCCCGTCCGCGCTCGCGTGGACGCTGATGATCGCGACCATCCGGGTGTGGCGCCGCCAGGGCGGCAGCACCGGCGTGTACATCGTCGCCGGGGCCATCGTCGTGGTGCTCATGCTGCTGGCGTGGGCCTGGGACACCTCGGCGGCCAAGCGCGCCGAGCAGGCCGAGGCGGCCGACGAGGCCGACGCCGCGGCCGAGGCAGAGCCCAGGGCGTTCCCGGTCCCGCCGATGGACCTGCCGCACTACCACGGGGTAGGGGTCGTCCCCGGCAGGCCCGCTGCCGCCGGCCCCTCCCCAGCCACCGAAGCCGCCGCAGCGAAGGAGGTCACCGGTGCCTGACTTCCTCAACTCGATCAAGGGGTTCGGCGTCACGTTCCGGCAGATGTTCCGGCCGGTCGACACCGTCCAGTACCCGGAGGAGAAGAAGCCGACCGCCCCGCGGTTCCACGGCCGGCACCAGCTGAACCGCTGGCCGGACGGGCTGGAGAAGTGCATCGGGTGCGAGCTGTGCGCCTGGGCATGCCCGGCCGACGCCATCTACGTGGAGGGCGCCGACAACACCGACCAGGAGCGCTACTCGCCCGGTGAGCGGTACGGGCGCGTCTACCAGATCAACTACCTGCGCTGCATCCTGTGCGGGCTGTGCATCGAGGCATGCCCGACCCGCGCGCTGACCATGACCAACGAGTACGAGCTGGCCGACGACAGCAGGGAGAACCTGATCTGGACCAAGGAGCAGCTCGTCGCCCCGCTGCAGCCGGGCATGGAGGCCCCGCCGCACCCGATGCGCCTCGGCGAGACCGAGCAGGACTACTACCTGCTCGGCGCGTCGGGGATCGCGGGTAACCCGCGCATCGCCGAAGAGGGCCGCCTCGGGACGGACGACCGATGAGATCTCACGCAGTCCTCGCCGTGGGCATGGCGCAGGAGACGCAGAGCCTGGTGTTCTGGGTGCTCGCCGTCATCGCGGTGGCCGCAGCCCTCGGCATGGTGCTGGCCCGGCGCGCCGTGCACTGCGCGGTGCTGCTCGCCGTCGTGATGCTGTCCCTCGCGGTGCTGTACGCGGAGCTTGGCGCGCCGTTCCTGGCCTTTGTCCAGGTCATCGTGTACACCGGCGCCGTGCTGATGCTGTTCCTGTTCGTGCTCATGATCGTCGGGGTGAGCTCCTCCGACTCGATCGTGGAGACCATCAGGGGACAGCGGGTCGCGGCCATCATCGTCGGCATCGGGATGCTGGTCCTGCTCGCCCTGATCGTCGGGAACGCGGCGATCGGGCCGTCGGCGCCCGCCAGTTCCGGCTACTCCACGAACAACCTGCAGGGCATCGCCAGGCTCATCTTCACCACCTACGTGTTCCCCTTCGAGGTCACCAGCGCGCTGCTGATCACCGCGGCGCTCGGCGCCATGGTGCTGGCCCACCGGGAGCGGACCAGACCCAAGCCGACCCAGCGCGACCTGGCCAGGCGCCGGGTGCTGAGCGGCCGGCCCGCGCCGCTGCCCGGGCCGGGCACCTACGCGCGGCACAACGCGGTAGACATGCCGGCGCTGCTGCCCGACGGCTCGCCGTCCACGCTGTCGGTCAGCCCGGTGATCCTCAGCAGGGAGGAGCTCGGCACCGCCGAGTTCCCCGCCGAGCTCCCCGCCAGAGAGCAGCCGGGCGTCCCGCTCACCTCGGGCGAGGTGCTGCCGCCCGACGACGCCGGCCAGCCTCCCAGCGAGGACAGCGAGCATGAGGGGGCGCGATGGTAAGCCCGGCCCACTTCGTGGCCCTGTCGGTGATCCTGTTCGTGATCGGCGGCGTGGGCGTCCTGGCCCGCCGGAACGCGATCGTGATCTTCATGTGCGTGGAACTGATGCTGAACGCGGTCAACCTGGCCTTCGTCGCGTTCGCCCGGCTGCACGGGAACCTGAACGGCCAGGTCATCGCCTTCTTCGTGATGGTGGTGGCGGCAGCGGAGGTCGTCATCGGCCTGGCCATCCTGACAACCATCTTCCGCGCGCGCAGGTCCGCCTCGGTGGACGACGCGAACCTGCTGAAGTATTGACCCCTGGCCCCGGGGCCGCCCCGGGCCGGCACAGTAGAAAGGGCTGCCAGTGACCGGCTCTGTCACGGGCGCGCCGTCGGCCGCGGTCATGCACACCGTGGCCGCCGTCGGCGTGCAGCGTGCCGCATGGCTGCTGCTGGCCTTCCCGATAGCGGGAGCGCTGATCCTGCTGCTCGGCGGGAAGCGCACCAATTCCTGGGGGCACCTGGTCGGCGTGGCCATGCCGGTCGCGAGCTTCGGGTACGGCGTGATCGCGTTCGCCGCGATGCTCGGCTACCCGGCCAGCCAGCGCAGCAGGGACCTGACCCTGTACACCTGGATCGCGGCCGGCCACTTCAACGTGACCATCGGCCTGCTGCTCGACCCGCTGTCGATCTGCTTCGTGCTGCTGATCACCGGCGTGGGCTCGCTGATCCATATCTTCGCCGTCGGCTACATGGCGAACGACCCGGAGCGGCGGCGCTTCTTCGGGTACATGAACCTGTTCGTGGCGGCGATGCTGCTGCTCGTGCTGGCCGACAACTACCTCGCCCTGTACGTCGGCTGGGAGGGGGTCGGCCTCGCCTCGTACCTGCTGATCGGGTTCTGGCAGTTCCGGCCGGCCGCCGCGACCGCAGCGAAGAAGGCGTTCATCGCGAACAGGGTCGGTGACGCGGGCCTGTCGCTGGCGATCATGCTGATGTTCGCGCAGTTCGGCACCGTGACGTTCGCCGGGGTGTTCGGCGCCGTGCACGGCGCCAGCCACGGGGTGGTGACCGCGCTGGGGCTGCTGCTGCTGCTCGGCGCGTGCGGCAAGTCGGCGCAGCTGCCGCTGCAGTCCTGGCTGCTCGACGCGATGGAGGGCCCGACCCCGGTGTCGGCGCTGATCCACGCGGCGACGATGGTGACCGCGGGCGTGTACCTGATCGTGCGGTCCAACCCGATCTTCAACCTGACGCCGGACGCCAAACTCGCGGTCACGATCGTGGGCGCGGCCACGCTGCTGTTCGGCGCGATCATCGGGTGCGCCAAGGACGACATCAAGAAGGCGCTGGCCGGGTCCACGATGAGCCAGATCGGCTACATGATGCTCGCGGCCGGGCTCGGCCCGGCGGGGTACGCGTTCGCCATCGCCCACCTGCTGGCGCACGGCTTCTTCAAGGCCGGGCTGTTCCTCGGCGCCCGGTCGGTGAAGCACGAGATGGACGACGAGGTGGACATGCGCCGCTTCGGCGCCCTGGCCAGGGTCATGCCGGTCACGTTCGTCACGTTCACGTTCGGCTACCTGGCGATCATCGGCGTCCCGCCGTTCTCCGGCTTCTTCACCAAGGACCCGATCATCGAGGCCGCGTTCGACAAGGGCGGCACCTCGGGAGCCATCCTCGGCACCGCGGCGCTGATCGGCGCCGGCATCACCGCGTTCTACATGACCCGGGTGATGTTCATGACCTTTACCGGGGAGCGCCGCTGGGACTCTGAGGTGCACCCGCACGAGGCGCCCCCGGTGATGACCTCGCCGATGGTCGTGCTCGCCCTCGGCTCGCTTGCCGCCGGCGGGCTGCTGATCGTGGACAACCGCCTGGTGAACTTCCTCGCCCCGGTGGTCGGCTCGCCGCCGGTCTCGCACGGGATCTTCACGCCGGCCAGCGGCGCCGCCCTCGCCCTCGTGGTGGTCGGGGCGGCGATCGCCTGGGTCATGTACGGCCGGCGCGAGGTGCCGGTCACCGCTCCGGCCGGCAGCCCGCTGACGGTAGCCGCGCGCAAGGAGCTGTACGGCAACGCCATCAACGAGTCCCTGCTGATGCGGCCGGGCCAGTGGCTCACCAGGCTCTCGGTGTACTTCGACAACCGGGGCGTGGACGGCCTGGTGAACACCCTCGCCGCCGCGCTGGGCGGCACGTCCGGGCGCGTGCGCAGAGTGGAGAACGGGTTCGTCCGCTCCTACGCGCTGCTGATGTTCTTCGGCGCGGTGCTGCTCGTCGGCGCGCTGCTGCTGGTGAGGATCTAGGGGATAGCCGATGAGCACATTTCCCTGGCTGACCGTTATCGGCGCGATCCCGCTGGCCGGCGCCGTCGTGGTCGCGCTGACGCCGGGCCAGTCCGCGCCCGGCAGCGACGCGGACCGCCGGGCCCGCGCCCGGCTGGTCAAGGTGCTGACCCTGGTCTTCACGCTCATCACGCTCGCGGTGACGATCGCCATGGCCACCGCGTTCAAGACCGGCGGGCCCACGTTCCAGTTCACCCAGACCTACCAGTGGATCCCCCAGTTCGGGGTGCATTACGCGGTCGGCGTGGACGGCATAGCGCTGGTCCTGATCCTGATGACCGTGGTCCTCATGCCGGTGGTCGTCCTCGCCTCGTGGAACGACGCCGAGGGCGAGTCGAGCCCGGCGGGCGAGCCGCCGCCGCGGCGCAGCGTGAAGACCTACTTCACGCTGATGCTCGTGCTCGAGACCATGATGATCGGTGTCTTCGCCGCCACCGACGTGTTCCTGTTCTACGTGTTCTTCGAGGCCATGCTGATCCCGATGTATTTCATGATCGGGAGTTTCGGCGTCGGCCAGCGCCAGTACGCGGCGGTCAAGTTCCTGCTGTACAGCCTGTTCGGCGGGCTGCTCATGCTGGTCGCCGTGATCGCGCTGTACGTGTACTCGGCGCATAACGGGCATCCCGGCACGTTCCTGTTCAGCCAGCTCGTGCACGTGTCGCTGAGCACGACCACCCAGAAGTGGCTGTTCCTCGGCTTCTTCGTGGCGTTCGCGATCAAGGCGCCGGTGTGGCCGTTCCACACCTGGCTGCCCGACGCGGCCAGCGCGGCGCAGCCGGGGGCGGCGGTGGTGCTGGTCGGGGTGCTGGACAAGGTCGGCACCTTCGGCATGATCCGCTACTGCCTGGAGCTGTTCCCGGCCGCAGCCCACTACTTCACCCCGCTGGTCCTGGTCCTCTCGGTGACCGGGATCCTGTACGGCGCCGTCGTGGCGATCGGCCAGCGCGACCTGAAGCGGCTGATCGCCTACACCTCGCTGTCCCACATGGGCCTGATCACGCTGGGCATCTTCGCGATGACCAGCGAGGGCCAGGCGGGCGGCGTCTTCTACATGGTGAACCACGGCTTCGCCACCGGGGCGCTGTTCCTCATCGCGGGCTTCATGATCGCGCGGCGGCGCTCCCAGATGATCGCCGACTACGGCGGGGTGCAGAAGGTCGCCCCGGTGCTCGCCGGGCTGTTCCTGATCGCGGGCCTGGCCGGCCTGTCCCTGCCCGGCCTGTCCACGTTCGTCAGCGAGTTCCTCGTGCTGGTCGGCACCTTCACCCGGTACGAGGTGTACGCGATCCTCGCCACCGTCGGCATCATCCTGGCCTCGATCTACATCCTGTGGATGTACCAGCGCACGATGACCGGGCCGGTGCGCGATGAGGTGGCGGGCATGCCCGACCTGAAAGCACGCGAGCTGTGGGCGGTGGGCCCGCTGATCGCGCTGGTCATCGTGCTCGGGGTCTACCCCAAGCCGGTCCTTGATGTCATCAACCCCGCGGTCCACCAGACGCTGGTCCAGGTGCACTCCACCGACCCGGTCCCTCCGCACCCCGGCACCACCAGCGCCCTGTCGCAGAGGAGCTCCCCGTGACCGCGACCCTAGCCGCGGCCCCCCTGATCCCCACGCCGCACATCGAGTACGGGCAGCTCTCGCCGATGCTGCTGGTGTTCGGCGTCGCGATCGCCGGGGTGCTGGTCGAGGCGTTCGTGCCGAGGGCGGCACGCCGGCCGATCCACCTGGCGCTGTCGCTCGGCGGCCTGGCCGGCGCCTTCGTGCTGACGGTCGTGGTGGCGGCCACCAGCTCGATCTTCGCGGGCGGCAGCCCCGGCCACATCGCCGCCATGGGAGCGGTCGCCGTCGACCGGCCGACCCTGTTCATCCAGGGCACGATCCTGGTGCTGGCGTTCGTCAGCATGCTGCTGATCGCCGAGTCGTCGTATGACGTCAGCCCGTTCGTGGCGCAGGCGGCCGCGGTGCCGGGCAGCGCCGAGGAGCGCGAGGGCCTGGAGGCCGGCATCGCGCACACCGAGGTTTTCCCGCTGGCCCTGTTCGCCGTCGGCGGCATGCTGCTGTTCCCGGCGGCGAACGACCTGCTGACCATGTTCGTCGCGCTTGAGGTGCTGTCGCTGCCGCTGTACGTGCTCTGCGGCCTGGCCAGGCGGCGGCGGCTGCTGTCGCAGGAATCCGCGATGAAGTACTTCCTGCTCGGCTCGTTCTCGTCGGCGTTCTTCCTGTTCGGCATCGCTATGCTGTACGGCTTCGCCGGCTCGGTGCAGCTCTCCGCGATCGCGTCGGCGGCGTCGTCGAACACCGCCGGCCTCACCCTGCTCTACGCGGGCATCGCGCTGCTGGGGCTCGGGCTGTTCTTCAAGATCGGCGCCGTCCCGTTCCAGAGCTGGAAGCCCGACGTGTACCAGGGCGCGCCGACGCCGGTGACCGCGCTGATGGCCTCGTGCACGCTGGTGTCGGCGTTCGGTGCCCTGCTGCGGGTCTTCTACGTCGCGTTCGGGCAGCTCACCTGGAGCTGGCGGCCGGCGATGATCGGCATCGCTATCCTCACCATGCTGGTCGGCTCGATCGTCGCGATCACCCAGACGGACGTGAAGCGCCTCCTCGCCTATTCCTCGATCGCCCAGGCGGGGTACGTGCTCACCGGCGTTGTCGCGGCGAGCACGGCGGGCCTGTCCAGCAGCATGTTCTACCTGGCCGCGTACGGGGTGGCCGTCATCGGCGCGTTCGCCGTGGTGACGCTGGTGCGCGACCAGACGGGCGAGGCGGCGCACCTGTCCCGGTGGGCCGGGCTCGGCAAGCGCTCGCCTCTGGTTGCCGGGGTGTTCGCCTTCTTCCTCATCGCGTTCGCTGGTATCCCGCTGACCAGCGGCTTCACAGGGAAGTTCGCGGTGTTCCAGGCAGCCATCCGGGGTGGCGCCCTGTCGCTGGTGATCATCGGCGTGATAACCAGCGCGATCTTGGCGTTCCCCTATGTCCGGGTGATCGTGCTGATGTACTTCAGTGACCCGGCACCCGATGGCCCGGCGGTCGTCAGGCCCAGCATGTTCACCGGGGTGGCCGTGACCGTGGGGGTGGCGGCGACGCTGGTGCTCGGCATCATCCCCGGGCCCCTGCTCAATCTCGCCAACCACGCGGCGACGCAGCTCTTTGTCCGCTGAGTGCCCTTTTGTCCGCTCCCCGCAGCGGGCGTCTGCCGGCGCCGGCCGTGCCGCCGGTGTCCGGGCATGGCGCTGCGGGCATACCTCGGATTACTCTGCCTTGGACATATCGTGGGGGTGCTGTTGTGCTTGTCCCGCTGACGGCTGGTTCGCGGGCAGTGCGGGGGCACCACCTCCGAGGGAGCCGGATTGAGCACCGTAGTAGCCATGGAACTGCCGGACCCCGCGCTGGCGGCCGACGTCATCGACGGCCTCGCGCAGGTGGAGGATGGCCTGCGGGAGGCGGCGCGGGCTGAGCACGAGCTGCTCGCCGAGGCATCCGGTCACCTGATCGGCGCTGGGGGCAAGAGGTTCCGTGCCACGCTCGTGCTGCTCGCCGCGCAGTTCGGCGACCCGCAGGACAAGCGCATCGTGCCGTCCGCGGTGGCCATCGAGCTCACCCACCTGGCCACCCTGTACCACGACGACGTGATGGACGAGGCGGCCGTCCGCCGCGGCCTGCCGAGCGCAAACTCCCGCTGGGACAACACGGTTGCCATCCTCACCGGCGATTTCCTGTTTGCCCGCGCCTCGCAGATCCTCGCCGACCTGGGCCCGGATGCGATCAGGATCCAGGCCGAGACCTTCACCAGGCTGGTCAGCGGCCAGGTCGCCGAGACCGTCGGCCCGCGGCCCGGCGAGGACCGGCTGAGCCATTACCTGGGCGTCGTCAAGGACAAGACGGCATCGCTGATCGCGACGTCCGGGAGGTTCGGCGCGATGTTCTCTGGCGCGCCCGAGGGGGTGGCGGCGCACATCACGCCGGCCTGCGAGGCGCTGGGCATCGCGTACCAGCTCTGCGACGACATCCTGGACGTGGCGAGCGAATCCGCCCAGTCGGGCAAGACTCCCGGCACGGACCTGCGGGAAGGCGTGCCGACGCTGCCGATGCTGCACGCGCTGCGCTCGGCGGGGCCAGACGACGCCAGGCTCGTTGAGCTGCTGAACCGCGGCGAGCTGACCGATCCTGCGCTGCACGCGGAGGCCCTGGGGCTGCTGCGCGCGCACCCGGCGATGGAGATGGCGCGCGCAGACACGCGGCGCTGGGCCGAGAAAGCCAGAGACGAGATCCTGGCCCTGCCGGACGTCCCGGCACGCGCCGCGTTCGAGGCGCTCTGCGAGTTCGTGGTGGAGCGCACCGGCTGACACAAAGCCTGCACAGGCATCACAAGTTTTCTGATTTTCCAATCCGCGGGCTTCGCAGGGGGTTGTCCTCCCGCGGGTGGGGGTTCGCGGGGTGTCCCCCGCGGGTGCTCTGCCTGCCGCGGGCCCTCCTCCCGTTGCCGCGGGCCCTCCGCTGCCTGGCGCGGGCACTCCTGTACCTGCCGCGGGCCCTCCGCTGCCTGGCGCGGGCACTCCGCTATCTCTGTCTGCGCGCGATCCGGGGCCCGGCGCCGAGAAGCCGCTCAGTAACCCCACCAACCCCACGAGCCCCGCGGACACCGGCGCGGGCCCGACCGTCCCGATGAATGTACGTTTGGTGGTGTTATAACCCCTGCAACGGTACATTCATCCACGGTGACCGCCCCGGGAGCGGCCGGTGAGCCTGGTGGCTGAGGGCGGCGAGGCGGGGCGCAGAGCTGAGCTTGCCGCGCGCCTGGCCACGGTGCGCGCACGGGTCGATGCGGCCTGTAAATCCGCGAAGCGTGCCAGCGACCGGCACGGGCCGCGGTGAGCGCCCGGTCCCAGTCGTCCCGGGCGGCAAAGTCCCGCACCCGGAGCGCGAACGTGGGGATCCCGGCGGCCTTCGCCCTGGCGAGAGCCGGGATGCCGTGCCGCCGGGCGGGTGGCGGCCCAGCCCGGCTGTCCACGTGCCCTGAGACGGGGCGGTTCGCGGGGGTGTCCCCCCGCGGGTGGGGGTTCGCGGGGGTGTCCCCCCGCGGGTGGGGGTTCGCCGGGGGTCTCCCCGCAGGTGAGGGTCTGCCCGCAGGTGAGGGTGTCCCGCCGCAGGTTGCACTAGCATTCAGGGCAATGAGAACTTCTGGGCGCACAGCGAACGAGCCGGTGACGCTTCGGCAGCTCCCGGAGGTGGCCGTGCGCGGCGCAGAGGTTCCCGGCCACTCCGCTAGGAACAGCGACTTCGTGCAGTCACTGGACCGCGGGCTTGCCGTGATACGGGCTTTCGGGCCCGGCCGCGAGCGGCTGAGCCTCAGCGAGGTGGCCAAGGCGACCGGGCTGACCAGGGCGGCGGCGCGGCGGTTCCTGCTGACCCTGGTCAAGCTGGGGTACGTCCGCAACGACGGCAGGGAGTTCTCGCTCCGGCCGAGGGTGCTCGAGCTCGGCTACGCGTACCTGTCCGGCCTGGCCCTGCCCGAGCTGGCGGCGCCGCACCTGGAGGAGCTCGTGGCCCGGCTGCACGAGTCCTCGTCGGTCTCGGTTCTCGACGGTCACCAGATCGTCTATGTGGCCCGCGTGTCGACCAAACGGATCATGACGGTCGCGATCTCGGTGGGGACCAGGTTCCCGGCCTACGCCACGTCCATGGGGCGGGTGCTGCTGGCGGCGCTGTGCGACGAGGAACTCGACGCCTACCTCGCCGAAGCCACCTTCGAGCGGCTGACCGCCCGCACCGTCACCAGCCCGGACCGGCTCCGGGTGATCGTGCGCGAGGTCGCCCGCCAGGGTTACGCGATCGTGGACCAGGAACTCGAGGAGGGCCTGCGGGCGGTCGCCGCCCCGATCCGCGGCGTCCCCGACGTCGGCACTGCGGCCATCAACGTGTCTGCCCACGCCAGCCGGGTCAGCATGGTGGCGATGCGCGGCCAGATACTGCCGGCGCTGCTGGAGACGGCCCGGCAGATCGAGGCCGACCTGCGGGCCCAGTCCCCGCCGTGACCGGGGCCGCTATCTGGCCCGCAGCCAGTACCCGACGGGGAACAGCCGGATGTGCAGGCGGTCGTCGAGCAGCCCCCACAGGCCGCGCCGGGCGAACAGGGCCACGGCGATCGCGACCAGGCCCAGGATGATCAGGTACCACGCGTTGTACGAGGCGAGCGTCTGCTGCAGCACCATGTACACGATCGTGCCGATGATGGGCCCCTCGATCGTGCCCAGGCCGCCGATGATGGTCGCGAACGCCATCTCCGCGGTCCACTGCACGCTGAACACGGCGCTCGGCTGCACCTGAAGCTGGCTGATCGCCAGCACCGCGCCCGCGGCGCCGCAGCCGGCTCCCGCCACCACGAACACCAGCAGCCGGGCCAGCCCGACCCGTGCCCCGGAGCTGCGCGCCGCCACCTCGTCGTCCCTGATGGCGGTGAGCACCAGGCCGAGCCTGCTGCGCAGCAGCAGGTAGATGCCGGCCAGCGCGACCACCGTGACGGCCAGCCCGGCCCAGTAGGTGTACGCGGTCAGCAACGTCGGGTTCATCCCGGCGAAGCCGGGCAGCGGCATGCCGGTCCCGCCGCCGATCGAGGAGAACTTCTCGATGATCAGCATGACGGTCGCGGCGAGCACCCAGGTGGCGATTGCGAAGTACCCGGTGCGCAGCCGGGAGACCAGCCACCACAGCGGCAGCGCCGCGACGCCGCAGCCGACCGCGGCCACAGGGAGAGCAGCAAAGGGGGAGGAACCATGGATGGCGAGGATCAGCACGAAGTACGCGCCGAGCCCGACGAACGCCTGCTGCCCGACCGACACCAGGCCCGCGTATCCCGCCAGCAGGTTCCACATGCTCGCCAGCGTGAGCACGATGAATGCCTGCACCATGATGGCGGTGGTGCCCGAGTACACGATGTAGGGGAAGTACGCGAGAACGGCGACCACGATCAGCGCTCCCGCCCCGGTCCAGGCGACGTTCCGGCGCGACCGGGTGACGCGGAACTGCTCTGCCGCGCGGGCGGCGGTCCCCGTTGTCACGCTCATGACGAGGCCCTCCGGCTGATCAGGCCCTGCGGCCGCAGCACGAGCACGGCCAGGAACACGATGTACCCGGCGAGCAGCTCGTCGGAGATGTTGATCTGGGCACCGATCTGCTGCGCCACGCCGAGCACGATGCCGCCGAGCAGGGTGCCCCACAGCGAGCCGAGCCCGCCGATCACTACGGCCGCGAACGCGAACAGCAGGATCGTGTCGGTGCCCGCCGTGGGATAGAGGTCGACGTACATGCCGTAGGCGATGCCGCCAAGCGCCACGGTGCCGAGCGCGACCGCGGCCGCGATGCC
>JASHPR010000385.1 GCA_030038015.1 Streptosporangiaceae bacterium | reverse complement strand
GTCCTGGCAGAACACGCACCGCAGGTTGCACCCGGAGAAGAAGATCGTGCCCGAGCCGTTGCGCCCGCGCAGGCAATCCTCCGCACCGAAATGCGGGACATGTGTGGCGACGACCGGCCGCCCGCCGATCGCGCACAGGCCGTGCTGGCCGCCGAGCCGGCCGGTCCCTGCGCAGCCGCGGGCACACCCCGCACCGGCCCGGCCCCGGCAACCGCAGCGCGATCCCGGCGCGTGCCGCGGCCCCCCTGGCGCCCAGGCCCAGGTGGGCCGGCCACGACAAGTGCTCCATCCCCCACCACCGCCGCGACCACCATAACCCCGGGTCGATCCAGTACTGTCAGGACAGATGCGCAAGGCACTGGACCGGGGCAGGCGGGCCGCCGGGCCCCGCGGTGCCGTGACATAAACTCTGCAAGGCCCTGGCTGACACGGCCGCATGGCGGGTAACAGTCTTCGTATGCGATTCTCCGACTACTCGTTCGGTTCGGTGCGAGTCGACGGCATGACCTATGACCGCGACCTGGTCATCGACCGCGGGAAGATCCGCAAGCGCAAGAAGGGCCCCTCCCGCAAGTTCCGCGGCGCGTACGGGCACACCCCGCTATCAGTCGCTGAGGACATCCCCTGGCAGTGCCGCCGGCTGGTGATCGGCACCGGCGCTGATGGCGCTCTGCCGGTGATGCGGGAAGTCCGCGAAGAAGCCCGCCGCCGCGACGTCGACCTTGTCATCCTGCCCACGGAGCAGGCGATCGGCGTGCTGACCCAGACCACCAAGGACACCAACGCCATCTTGCACCTGACGTGCTGAACCGTCAGCGCTGCAACAGGCTGCTTGCCGCCGCAGGACAGCGTGCGAGCCGCTGTGAGCAGCGCAAGCCTGAGGTCAGGCCGCGCGCCGGTACAGCCACGCGCCGAGCGGCGCGAACACGATGACGATCGCGGCGTACCAGGCGAGTGAGTCCCAGACATAGGTGGCGGCGGGCCCGCCGAGCACCAGCGCCCGCAGCGCCGACGCGGAATAGGACACCGGCTGGTGAGCGGCGAACGCCTGGAGCCATCCGGGCATCGTAGCCACCGGGATGAACGCCGAGGAGGCGAAGACCAGCGGGGCCAGCACCGGGAATCCGGCCGCCTGGGCGGTTTCCGGGTCACCGACGGCCAGACCGATCACCGCGTAGACCCACGACATCGCCAGCCCGAACGCGAGCACCAGGACCAGGCCGGCCAGGAACGGGCCCGCGCCGTTGTGGATCCGGAAGCCGACCGCGAACCCTACCCCGGTCATCAGCGCGACCACGAAGACGTTGCGGGCGAGATCGGCCAGCGTGCGCCCGGCCAGCACCGCGACCCGGGACATCGGCAGCGAGCGGAACCGCTCGAGCAGGCCGGTCTGCAGGTCCGCGGCCAGCCCGATGGCGGTGTTCATGGCGCCAAACACGGTGACCTGGACGAAGATGCCGGGCATCAGGTAGTCGACGTAGGGGATCCCGGGCGGCAGTGTCCTTTCCGCCACGCCGGCGAACACGTAACGGAAGAGCACCAGGAACACCAGCGGCTGGATGGTCGAGAACACCAGCAGCCTGGGCGTGCGGCGGATGACGTTCAGGTTGCGCCCGGCCACCGCGAGCACGTCACGAACCGGGCCGAGCAGCTGGCGGCGGGCCGGCCGGCGCAGCGGAAACGGTACCGCGGTCATGCCGCCTCCCCTCCTTGCCGTTCTCCGGCTCCGGCCTGGGTGTCCTCTGCGTGGTGGCCGGTGAGCAGCAGGAACACGTCATCCAGGCTCGGCGCGCGCACCTGGACCGCGACCGGCCGGAGCCGGCTGACCTCCAGCGTGTGCAGCGCATCGATGAGCACGGCCGAGCTGTCGTTCGAGGTCAGCCGGATATGGCTGCGCTCACGCTCGGGCCGCGGCCCGCGCCCCCCGGCCAGCGCCACGGCCGCCCCGGCCGCAGCCTGCTCATCGGCCATGTCGAACTCGACCACCGTGCTGCCCAGGCGCATCTTGAGCGCCGCCGCGGTGTCATCGGCGATCACCCGGCCCCGGTCGATCACCGCGACCCGGTCGGTCAGCCGGTCCGCCTCCTCCAGGTACTGGGTGGTGAGCACCACGGTGGTCCCGTCGGCGACCAGTTCTCTGATCACCGCCCACAGCTCGTTCCGGCTGAGCAGGTCCAGCCCTGTGGTCGGTTCGTCCAGGAACAGCACCGGCGGCCTGGCCACCAGCGCGGCCGCGACGTCCAGCCGCCTGCGCATCCCGCCCGAGTAGGTCCGGACCGGCCGGGACGCTGCCTCCGCCAGGCCGAACCGGGTGAGCAGCTGATCCGCCCGGGCGCGCAACTCGACCCGGCGCAGCTGGGCCAGGCGCCCGATCAGGCGCAGGTTCTCCCGGCCGGTCAGGTGCTCATCGACGGCCGCGTACTGACCCGCCAGCCCGATCTGGTGGCGGACCGCGGCGGCATTCCTGACCACGTCCAGCCCGAGCACGGTGGCACTTCCATGATCTGGCCGCAGCAGCGTGGTCAGGATCCTGATCGCGGTCGTCTTGCCGGCGCCGTTCGGCCCGAGCAGCCCGAACACGGTCCCGGCCGGGACGGCGAACCCGACCCGGTCCAGCGCGGTCACGCTGCCGAAGCGCTTGGTCAGCTGGTCCACCACGATCGCGCTGCCTGCCATGCCCCTGCCTCCCGGTCCCATGCCGATGATGCGCGGATCGCGGGGCCGGCCCCAGGGCCGAAGGTCACCCGCCTGGCCGCTGAGGACCCGGCCGGAACCCGGTCGCGCTGAGCTGGCGCGCCATGGCCGCAGGATCGATCAGTTGCATGCCGAGCAGCTTGTGACGGCGCGGGTTTACCTGGCACAGGCCACAGTGTCCGGGCACCTGCGGCCGTCAGCAGGTGCCGGGGCTCACCGCGATGCCGCTGGGGTCGCGCCGGGCGCGACAGCGAACGTGTATGCCGCGCCGGGCACGGGCCCGAGCACGCGCAGCGGGCCGGCGCCCGCCCAGTAAGCCACCTGGGAATCCTGCCCGTCGGTGGCGACGATCCACAGTCCCGATCCGGCCCAGTGCACCGAGACGATGTCCGGACTGCCGGCCGGGACCGCGCCAAGGCGGGCAGGGATTGCGGACAGCGGAACCGGCCCGCCGGGCAGCCGGATCAGCCGCCGCAGGCCGATGTCGACGACGTATACCGAGGTGCCGGTTATCCGGTCTTCGCGGTTGGTGGTGGTCATCGGCAGCGCCAGGCGCCGCCCGGCAGGACCGAACGCGGCCGGGGCAGGGTAGTCGTCAGGGAAGGTGCGCGGCGGCAGCGGGATTACCGTGTCGGTGCCGTCGCGCAGGCTGGTGATATGCAGCCAGCAGGGGCCGCCGCGGTAGGCCGGCTGCCAGGCCACATCGTCGGGCCCGGCCGCCACCACGAATGCGTCGCCGGGAACGCCAGCGGGCCGCATGGCGCCGCTGGCCGGGTTGATCAGGCTTGCCCCCTGCCCGGACGGCCCCTGGGTGAGCAGGCCACGCACGGTGGCGGCGAGCAGTACCTGGCCGTGCAGCCGCAGAGCCGGTGACAGCCGGCGGCCGGTTTCGTTGACCAGCCAGGTGCGTCCGGGCCCGCGGCCGGGCGGCGCGCTCGCCTGTTCCACCCAGATGTCACGCTGGTTCAGCGCGACGGCCAGGTAGCTTGCCCAGGCGATGAGGCGGGGTGCAGCCGCTCCCCGCGCGGTGACCGGGATGAAGAAGACCGCTCCGATGGCCGGGTAGCCGCCGGCCGCATCGCTGCCGAGCAGCGCGACCACGCCACCCGACACCGAGGCGATCTGCCGTACCCCGGGACTTGGCCCGAGCCGGCTCGGCCCGCTCACGCCGAGCAGGCCCTTGGCCCAGCCGAGCGGGGCCGACGACTGGTCGCCGGCGTCCAGCAGGCGCAGCTCACCGGGGCCGCCCAGCAGCAGCGTGCCCAGCGACGCGTCCGGCTGCAACCGCGCCCCGCCCAGCATCGCGGGCACGGTCTGCGGCTGCTTAGCCGCGGCCGCCGCATTCGGCGGGCTCGGCTGGCCGGTCAGCCGCACGCCGAGCGTGATCCCCGCCCCGGTCAGGGCAACGGCCGCCGCCGCAGCGACCAGCCGCCAGCGCACCGGCCAGCCAGGGGGCCGGTCCGGATCCCGCCCGCTGCTCAGGACGTCGGCACTACCGTCCACCATGTCATTGTCGCTCGCCCGGCAGGGCCACGGCAGCGGGCGGCAGCGGTTCCGTACCGGGGCGCCGCGATGAACTTGATCTCGGGGAGGCCGTGCGCGGCCAAGCTATGACGGCCTGCGCCGGCCAGCCTTGCCGGACTTGCATGAGCGGCGTACCCTTCGGCGGAACGGGGAGGTTGCTGGTCGTGCATGGAGGGGGCACCGATGCCGACGTATGTGGCGCTGGTTAACTGGACCGATCAGGGCATTGCGGCGTTCAAGGACTCACCAAAGCGGGCTGATGCGTTCGCCAAGCTGCTGCAGCAGGCGGGCGGCAAGCTCCGGGACATCTACTGGACGATCGGCCCGCATGACATGCTCGTGATCGCTGACGCACCTGACGATGAGACGATGACCGCGACGCTGCTGCAGCTTGGCGCGCTCGGGAATGTCCGGACGACCACCCTGCGGGCCTTTTCCAAACGGGAATTCTCCGACATCACCAAGCGCGCGGGCTGACCGGCCGGGGCCGACCGCGGCTGCGCACCGATCAACCCCGTTCGGTGCGGCGCATGCGATGATCCCAGCCAGCGAGAATCGGCGCCAGATCGCCGGCACCGCGCGCCACCACCAGCGAGTGGCTCAACCGCGCTGCGCGTTCAGTGTTAGGCCCAGATCAATAGGGCGAGGACAACGCGAGTGCTCGCGAGGATCGGCTCAGCCGCGAGGAGCCACGTTCCACGTGAGTGCGGTGCGTGTCACCGTGGGTCCACCGATTGCGCGTCATATGGCTCTGCCTCCGGAAGTAAGCCCTGCCCGGCGGGCAGATCCCGGAGCCCGGGTGTCATCCGCCAGCGGGGTCCAGACGTCTTTCCATTGCCGGCAGGAGAAGAGTCACCGAGCCGGCCCTTGCGACTGACTGACAAGCCGCTGGGCGACAGTGCCGCACGATATGCACGGCCGGGCTGGCCTCGGCTGCTTGAAGGAGAATGGTCAGCGGCATGGGAATGCTACGAGCGCGTATCGCCGTCGCCGCCAGCGCGGCAGCAGCCATCACGGCCACCGTGCTCAGCGGCGGCGTAGCCGTCGCCGCGCCTGACGCGTCGCGCCTTCCGTGCAAAGCCACCATGAGCAATGCGCACCCCGCGGACTACACCACCACCGACGTGCGCGTGCATACCGCAGCTTACGCACATGTGACCACGGTGGCTCACTACAAGACGACCAAGACCACGCACCACCGGACAGCGGGAAGAAAGGGCAACGCCACGGTCCCGTACTACATCAGCGGCGCCACGCCCGGCTACAAGGTGAAGGTGTCGGTCTCGGTGGTTAAGGGCAACCGGACCGGCAGTTGCTCGACTTCGTTCACGCCGCATCGGTAAGTCCGCTGGGCCATTCGAGGCGGAGAACTGGTCGGCGAAGTCCCAGGCCCGAAGATCACCCGGTTCCAGGCGGATAAGAAGATCGTCGCCTGCGCTCTCGGCATATGCGGCTCCGGCCTCGGGACCGAGGTAGCGAGAGGCGATGCGCCGTACCGCATCGCCGGCAGCTGCGGTGGCGAGCCGGGCATGGCAGCGCACCTCGACTCCGCGGTAGGGCGGGGTGTGCTCGCAGACCACGATGCTGGCTCTGGGATCTCGCCGCAGATGCGCGGCCTTCACGTCGTGGCTGCCGGTGACCACCTGGAAGCCGCCGTCGCGCCATTCGTGCCAGACCGGAGACAGCAGCACGGTGCCATCGCGCCGGTAGGTGGCCAGCACCGCCAGCAACGGGAGCTCCGCCAGGTCGCCGAGATCATCCATGGTCAGGTCCTTGCGCATGAGGGCACGCTACCTTTCGGGCAGGGCCGCGGGACCGCCGGGCCTGACCCGATCGCAAGACGGGTCTGCCTGCGCACCGTGCTTTTGCGCGCACGCCGGACCCGCCGCACTTCCTCGTCACGCCAGGCGATCGGACCTCCACGCCGGAGTTGACCCTTTCTATCGGGCTGGCGTGAATTTGTATCCGTACTGCCAGTTGCTGTTTGATTCGCGCATCCATTTGCGGGTGCTGAGCTTAACCCGCATTCCCGGGTGAACGTCGGCGGGTGAGCAGTCCTCAAGGTCCGCGGCCACGTGCAGCCCGTCATCGAGCCTGATGATGGCGATGACTCGTTTCCCGCGCCCGTGGTACTGGGTGCCGGACAGGTCGGTGAACGGGTTGTCCTTGATGATGAACTCGATCACTTCTCCGGTGTGCGGGCACTGGTAGGGTGCAAGATCCCGGCTGTGGCATTTCGGGCATACCCCGTGCCGCCTGGGGAACCAGATCTCACCACAGCCTGCGCATTTGGAGCCTTCCAGGCGGTAGCGGCCGAGCCGTTCCCGCCATGCCCGGAAGGAGGTGAAGATCATGTCATGGTCGATCCACTCGGATGCGAACTCAGACATCAGCTCGTCCTTCCTGGTTGGTCAGCACGGTGACGGTGCTGCCGCTGCCGATGGCCTGATAACCAGCGCAGGCGGCGACTTTGGCGTCTTTGACCTGCCGGTCGGGCAGTTCGACCTCTCCGCGCAGTTGCTGGACCGATTCGATGAGCATGTCGCCGACATCGGACCCGGAGCTCAGGCTGAAAGCGATCTGCCCACCGTTGGTGTTGGTGGGGCATGGGCCGTCGATGGCAGTGCCTCCATCGAGGACGAACTTGCCGCCGGTGCCGGTTTCGCAGATCCCTAGCGCCTCCAGTTGCAGCACGCCGGAAAGCCCGGGTGAGTAGGTCTGGGCGAGGTCGATGTCGCGCGGGGAGATGCCTGCCATCGCGTAGGCCTTACGGGCGGCGACGCGCGTCGCGGGGAGCTCAGTGAGGTCAGCGCTTTCCAGCCCGGGCCGCGGATAGTGATAGTTCTTGGAGATCAGCCCGGGGGAAACCGCGTATTCGCCGCCGGTCATGTATACGGGCTTGTGCGGGTATCCCGCCGCGTCCTGCTCGGGAACCATGATCCACGCCGCCGCGCCGAGCGTGAATGCGACCTCCCGGTGGGCTTCCAGGGAGGGGATGTTGCTGCCCGGCAGCACCTCGCGGGTCAGGACCTGCATCGGCGGCGAGGGCACCTGGTAGCAGGCTGCCCGCGGGTTGCGGTTGGCATACCAGTAGCACTGCTGATGCCAGCGCGCGGCCACGCTCAGGTCATAGCCGTACTTGCGGTAGTAGGCCTGCTCGCGCAGGCCGGCGGCTTCCTCATGGCCGATGCCGGTCATGTAGTCCCAGTCACTGTCGTTGGAGACGTTGTAGTTGTCGAGGATGTGGACGTTGTCGTCTACGTCGAACGCCAGGCATAGCACCCTGCGGTGCACGCCCGAGACGATCTGTGTCCAGGCGGTGAGGGCGGTGATCCCTCCGCCGGTGCACTGGGCGACGATGGGAATGATGCCGACCGGTGATATGCCCAGTTCCTCGGCCAGTGTCGGGCCGATGCCGCCGTAACCCATGTAGGCCTCACCGTGGTAGTTCACCACCCCGCCGTCGAGCTCGTCAGGGTCCATGCGGGCATCCTGGAGCGCCTCATAAACCGCCTCGACGACGGCGCCCTTCCAGCCCCCTTTCTTGTTGTAGGCCGAGTTGCGCTGCGACTGGCCGACCCCAACGATCGCTACCCTGTTGACGGTGGCCATGACCCTCCCCTTCCTTTCCTGGTCAGGTCCACGGGCCCGAAGGGTGATCAGGCTTGAGGAACTTGTGCTCAAACTTCACGCTGGCGGCATAGCTGACCATTTCCTTGCGGGCGAGGAGGTCGTGCACGGTGGGCCCGTTCTGCCGGAGCCGGCTGATGTGGCCCGTTATCTCCAGCGCGAAGGCGTCGCTGCCGGCGCCGAAGCCGTAGGAAGCCAGCAAGACCTTGTCACCCGGTTCGGCGTTGTCCAGCACATTGGCGAGCCCGAGCAGGGCAGACGCCGCGCCGCAGTCGCCGATCTTGCCTGAGACGGCACCGAGGGCTACCTGGTCCGGTTTCAGGCCCAGCGCCTCGGCCAGCATGAAAGGCACGAAACCGTAGGGCTGCTGGAACACCGCGTGCGCGTAATCCTGAGGCGCAAGCCCCAGCTTGCCGTTCAGCGCCAGGACCGCGGGCACGATGTGCTCGGCCAGCCCCAGCCGGAGCAGGTCGGGGATGTTGGACGACGCGGTCCTGATATAGCGCTCACCCTCGGTGCGGAACCAGTCATTGAGCGAGCTCATGTGCGAGTGCATGCCGAGGACCCGCGCGGCCACATCCTCCGCCCCGATAACAAACGCGGCCGCGCCGGCCGACGCCGTGTACTCATACAGTTCGCCCGGCGCGACATGCCGGTTGAGTGTGTCCGCGCCGATCGCCAGCCCACGCGAGATCAGGCCAGACTCCGTCAGCCCCAGCAGCGCCTGCATCGCCGACGTCCCCGACTTCCCCGAAAACTGCAAATCACAGCAGATCAGGCCCGGACCA
This sequence comes from Streptosporangiaceae bacterium, assembly GCA_030038015.1. Taxonomy (GTDB): domain Bacteria; phylum Actinomycetota; class Actinomycetes; order Streptosporangiales; family Streptosporangiaceae; genus JASHPR01. The sequence continues at coordinate 31,121 of JASHPR010000385.1, read as the reverse complement.
GCACCCACGGCTTCAGCCACGAGTGTCGATGACGGGTTTGAGGCCCAGGCGTTGGTGCCCGTCCCCAGGTACACCGCCTCCAGGTCGCCGCCCGCCACCCCGCCCCCCTGCAGAGCGTTCCGGGCTGCCTCGATCGCCAGCGTCGTGGTGTCCTCATCAAAAAACAGGACCCCGCGCTCGGTCAGGCCAAGGTGCTCCAGGACTTCGGGGCTGGAGTTGCCCCACACCTCAAGGATTGCCTTCACATCGATCCGGCGGTACGGAACAGACACCCCGTAAGCCACTATTCCGCTCTTCATCGGGAACCCCCGAACTTGCCAAGGCACGGACACGCTGCGCCGGCCACGGCATGCCTGCGAACCCGTGGCGGTCAGCCAGTCGATGGCCACGCCGTCACCGCAGCGCTCGCGTCAGCATCATCCGGCCACCCGCCGCTACCAAGGGCCGTAAGTCCCACCGCCGCGGTCCCATAGTCCCGGGTGATCAGCCTGGTCGCCGGGCTGATCGGCACGGCGATGCTGCGCCCGGCGCCGCTGCGGATCGGGAGGGTCTCGTGCGGCGCTGCGGGAACGGCCACACGGTTCGGCCTCTCGACCTTCCTCGTGGGATGCCTTCGCAGAGCTGGCCGGGCGCAGCAACGGGATCTTTGGTGGGTGCTGGTGCATGGGCGGTGGGCATTCTCGCGGCCCGGAACGTTGAGGCCCAGCCTGCCGGGTGGCCCGGGGGCCTAGCCCGCAAGCTCGAGCGGCTTCTCTCGTGCCGCGTTGCGCCCGGCGATCCGGCCGAACGCGAAGCATTCGCCGATGTTGCCACCCGCGTTGTAGTTGTAGGCGTAGATCGAGCCGAGCTCACCGGCCGAGTAGAGCCGCGGGACCGGCCGGCCGTCGAGCCCGATCACCTGCGCGTTCTCGTTGCGCCGGGGGCCTCCTTGGGTGTTCACGAAACTGGGTGTCAGCTCCATCGCGTAGAACGGGGGCGTCTCGATCGCCGCGATCCATGCCGGGTTCCGCCCGAAGTCTGCGTCGGCGCCCTGCGCCACGAACGTGTTGTACCGCGTCACGGTCGCTTCAAGCACATCAGGGGGGAGGCCGATGAGAGCCGCCAGATCGCGGATGGAAGTCGCCCGCTTGATCCAGCCCCTTTCGACCTCGCGGAGGTTGTCGTCGCTCCAGTTGTATCGGTTGCCGTGGACCACGTCCCAGCAGCAGAACGAGTCGCCGATGCATCCTGAGGCGCGGAAGCTCTCATCGAAGATCAGGTGGACCGGCATCGGTGCTGTCTGCTGCATCCACATGCCGTGGTAGTTGAGCTTCCCGTGCCGGTCGGTTCCCATGCACTGGTCGCCTTCGGCTATGAACCGCTTGCCGTCGGCGGCCACGAAGATGTAGCTGCCGGCATGCGGGAGGTTGATCCAGCGGGCCACGGGGAGCTCTGGCGCCTTGAAGAAGAGCTCGGGGCCGGCGATGTTGCTCATGTGCCAGAGGTCGGCACCGACCTCCTGCGCCATGCGGACGCCATCGCCGGTGTTGTACGGAGTCCCGGTGGGGTAGATGCAGGGCAAGGCGTTGACGTAGGTGCGCACCATCGTCGGGTTGTTCTCGAACCCCCCGCACGTGAGCACGACGGCCCGCTCCGCCTTGATCGCGATGCGCTTTCCCTGCCGATCGGCGAGGACGCCGGCGACTGCGCCGCTGCTCTCCACCAGGTGGACGGCCGCCGTGCCGTACATCCTCCGGATCTTGCGAGCATCGAGCGCCGGCTCGGTGACTCCCTTCCACAGCCGTTCGCCCCCCAGCATCTGCCCGAGCTGCGCGGGCGTCTGCCGGAGGGTGAACTCCTGGCGGCCGGATCCGGGGAGCTGGCCGGCATTGACGAGCATCTCTACGCAGTCCGAACCCGGGAACTCGGGGAACTCAGCGCCGCCGATGCCTATGGGCTGCATGCCGAGTCGTTCGAGCCACGCCCGGTTGGCGTGCATCTCCTCTGCCCAGACCTCGATCATCTTGTCGGAGATGTTGTCCGTGTACGGGCCGGTCAAGGCCCGGAAGTAGGTCTTGGCCTTCTCCACGTCGTTGGGCCAGAAAACGATGTTGGCCGAGACGCGGCTGTTGCCGCCCTTGTGCTCCTCGGGCGCCTTCTCCAAGAGGAGCACGTCGGCGCCCTCGTCGTGCGCAGCGATCGCCGTCGCCGCCCCGGCGAACCCGTACCCCACGACGACGACGTCGGCTTCCTCGTCCCAGGTTCCGGAAACTTCGGACATTCGGATACTCCCAATCTGCTTCTCTTCGCGTGCCCAGGGACCAGCCGGCCGAGAGCAAGGATCTGGCGGCCGAACTGGTGATTGATGACCTCCGCAGCCGCCGTCTGCCAGATGCCAGCGGCGAGAGCCCGAGGATTGTGTACCCGACCGAGCCTTGGCCGTCTGCGCCGATGCGGGGAAGGGTCTTTGGTCCCGCACCGCCCGGGACCTTGATCCATGGCCGGCACCTGCATCCCCGTTTATTCCGCGAGCGGTGCAGCAAGCTCGCACGGCCGTCGGCGACCCGTTCGCCCCATATGTCGTCATCCAGATCCTTGGGGAGCGCTATGACGCGATCATGGCCAGCCGAGATTACCGGCTCGGCCCCGGCCGAGCGGCTTCGCGGCCACCGGCCAGGACTTTCGGCCCGGGACAGCATCACCTTTCGGCCCTGGCCAGGGTCATGGACGCCGCGCAGCGTGAGAGGTGTTTGCAAGCGATCCAGAGGGCTGGACCGAACGAACGCAAGAGGCAAGCGAATACGTGGATCACGGAGGTGTCCAATGTCAACGCGGGCGCCAACTCCGGTGGACACCAGGACGGATCCGCTTCCCGGGTCCGGTGATGATGGCTTCTTCGGCATTCGCCTCGAGTCGATTGGCGGGCTCGGCGCGCACCTGGCCGGGAAGATCCTTGCCGAGGCCGGGGTCCTGCGCCAGGGCTTCAACGGTGCGCACTTCTCCTCGTACGGCTCGGAGAAGAAAGGCACGCCGGTCAAGTCGTTTGTGCGCTTCTGCCCAGGCGATCGTGAGGTCCGCACCAGCAGCCCGATCGAGAGGCCGCAGGTGGTGGCGGTTTTCCACGAGGCACTGACGCACTCGTTCGACGTGGCCGCCGGCCTGACCGCCAGCGGCACGCTGATCATGAACACGCGCTCGGCCCCCGAGCAGGTCCGCGAGGCGCTGGGCCTGCGCTCTGGCACGGTGGCGGTGCTCGACGCGCTCGGTATCGCGATCGAGGAGAAGACGCGCGTGAACACCGCGATGCTCGGCGCGGTGGCCCGCGCCTGTCCGTTCCTCGACCCCGCCGTGGTGAAGGAGTCGATCCGCGCCAGCTTCTCGGCCCGCTACGCGCACCTCGTCGAGGCGAACCTGCGCACGTTCGACCGCGGCTACCGTGAGGTGCGGAGCAGGACCTGGCCGGCGGAGCCCGGCGACCCCGGCCGGCCCGTGCAGCGAACCGCACCCGCGTTCGGGTACCTCGACGCGCCGATCGGTGGCGCCATCCTTGACGTGGGCAACAGCATTGTCAAGAACCTCAGCACGTCGCGGCAGGGCTTCCTCCCCGCCTTCGACCCCGACGCGTGCACGCACTGCGGGATCTGCGACATCGTCTGCCCCGACCTGTGCTTCGTCTGGTCCGACGAGGGCGACGGCCAGCCCGCGGTGCGGCTGCTCGGCATCGACTACAACTACTGCAAGGGCTGCCTGAAGTGTGTCGACGCCTGCCCGACCGGCGCGCTCGCCGAGCTCCGAGAGGAGGACGGCTGGGCCGAGGCGCATCGCGTCCCGCTCTTCGCGTGGCTTGACCGCGAGAGGGGGGACGCCTGATGACTGTCGCACCGCCGAGGCCGACGACCCGCCGGGCCGAGCAGGTTACCGGGTTCCGCGCCGGCAACGAGATGGCGGCGCTGTCCGCGAAGCAGATCGACTTCCACCTGATGGGCTACTACCCGATCACCCCGTCGACGGAGATCGCCGAGCTGCTCGACGAGATGAAGGCCGCGGGCGAGCACGACATCGTGATGGTGCCGGCCGACGGCGAGCACAGCGCGGCTGGCATCTGCTACGGCGCCGCGACCGGCGGCGGCCGCGTCTTCAACGCGACCAGCGCCCAGGGCCTGCTGTACTCGCTGGAGGAGCTGCCGGTGCAGTCGGGCACGCGCTATCCGATGCTGCTCGACCTCGCCACGCGCACGGTCAGCGGGCCGCTCGACATCCGCGGTGACCACTCCGACGTCTACTACGCGCTGAGCACCGGCTGGCTGGTCCTCCTGGCTCGTGATCCGCAGGCGGTCTACGACATGAACCTCATCGCGCTGCGCGTCGCCGAGCGTGCCGAGGTGCGGCTGCCGGCGATCGTGGCCTTCGACGGCTTCTTCACCAGCCACCAGAAGCGCCGCGTCTCGACCTTCGCCGACGACGCCACCGTGCGGGACTGGCTCGGCCCGCTGCCGGACGTGGTGACCGCGCTTGACCCGCGGCACCCGGTGACGATCGGGCCGTACATGAACGACCCCGACCTGATCAACAACAAGTACCAGCTTGAGCGGGCGATGGACGCCGCGCTGCCCGCGTTCCGGGAGGTCTTCGCCGAGTACGAGGAGCTGAGCGGCCGGCATTACGACCTCGTCGACGAGTACCGGATGGATGACGCGGAGATCGCGGTCTTCCTGCTCAACTCGGCCGCGGAGACCGCGAAGGACGTTGCGGACCGGCTGCGTGCCGAGGGCATCCGGGCCGGCGTCGTCAGCCCCAACGTGATCCGCCCGTTCCCAGCGGACGCGATCCGGCAGGCGCTGCGCGGCGTCCGGGCGGTCGTCATCGGCGAGCGCTCCAGCTCCTACGGGGCGCACGGCGCCACCCTCGCGCACGAGGTGAAGTCCGCGCTGAAAGACGACCAGGGAAACCGCACCCTGTGCCTGAGCCGTGTCTACGGCCTCGGCGGGCGCGATTTCTACGCGGAGGACGCCGAGGCGTTCTTCCGGCTCGCGGCCGAGGCCGCCGAGCGGGGCGCGGTCAAGGTGCCGTTCGACTACTACGGCGTTGAGCCCGGCGACCCCGCCAAGTCGCGGCCACGCCGCGGCACGCCGCCGCTGACCCGTGAGGAGATGACCAGCGGACTGCTCAAGGTGGAGCCGGGCCCGGACGGCAGGCTCAAGGTCGAGGCGCCGCCCTACTGGCAGCTCGCCGCCAAGCCGAAGCGAGTCGTGCCCGGCCACGGCGCATGCCCTGGGTGCGGCATCTTCCCCGCACTGGACCAGTTCCTGCGCGGCATCGAGGGTGACGTGGTCGTGCTCTACCAGACGGGCTGCGCGATGGTCGTCTCCACCGGCTACCCCTGCACCTCGCACCGCATCACCTACGTGCACAACCTGTTCCAGAACGGCGCCGGCGCGCTGAGCGGGCTCGTCGAGGTGTTCCACGAGCGAATTCGCCGCGGCGAGCTGCCGGCCGGCGAGGACATCACGTTCGTGATGGTCACCGGCGACGGCGGCATGGACATCGGCATGGGCACCGCGATCGGCGCCGCGCTCCGGAACCACAGGATGATCGTCGTCGAGTACGACAACGAGGGCTACATGAACACGGGCAGCCAGCTCAGCTACTCGACGCCGCTCGGCCACATGACGTCGACCAGCCACGTGGGGCCTGCCGAGCTGGGCAAGTCCTTCCACCACAAGGACACCCCGCAGATCATGGCCGCGACCAACATCCCGTACGTGTTCACCGGCGTCGAGGGCTACCCCGACGACCTGGTGGCGAAGGCCGCCAAGGCCCAGTGGTACGCGAGCCATGAGGGCATGGTCTACGGGAAGGTGCTGATCTCCTGCCCGCTCAACTGGAAGACCGAGGACCGGGTCGGCGTCGAGGTCGTCCAGGCCGCGGTCGACTCATGCTTCTTCCCGCTGTACGAGATCGAGCGGGGCATAACCCACATCACCTACGACCCGGAGCCGATCGGGCGGCGCGTGCCGGTCGCCGACTGGCTCAAGCTGATGGGCAAGACGAAGCACCTCTGCCAGCCCGGCAACGAAGCGACGCTCGCCTCGATCGAGGCCGAAGTGGAGCGCCGCTGGCAGCGACTCAAGGCGAGGGACGAGCACCCCCTGCTGTGAGTGGAGTGACCATGGACACCACCGCACGGATCATCGAGAAGCGCGACCTGACGGACATCACCAAGCTCTTCGTGGTCCACGCCCCGCTCGTGGTGCGCAACGCGGCGCCCGGCCAGTTCGTGATCCTGCGGGTCACCGAGCACGGCGAGCGGATCCCGATCAGCATCACCGACTTCAGCCGGGCCACGGGCACGATCACGATCGTCGTCCAGGAGGTGGGTCGCACGACCGCGCTGGTCAACGCGATGCAGCCGGGGGAGGAGTTCCTCGACTTCGTCGGCCCGCTCGGCCAGGAGGTGCCGCTCCCGGCAGAAGGCCATGCCGTGCTGATCGGCGGCGGCTTCGGCACGGGCGCGGTGTTCCCGCTGGCCCGCGCGCTGCGCTCGCGCGGCGTTCGGGTCTCGTGCATCGTCGGCGCCCGCACCCGCGGCCTGGTGATCCTCGCCGACCTGCTGGCCACCGAGAGCGACGAGGTGCACGTGTGCACCGACGACGGCTCCCTCGGCTACCACGGCCTGGTCACCGGCCGCCTGGAGGAACTGCTGGACGCTGGCGCCGGGTTCACCCACTGCTATGCCGTGGGCCCGATGCCGATGATGCGCGCCGTCGCGAACACGACACGGCTCCGTGGCCTGCCCGCCATGGTCTCCCTCGACCCGCTGATGGTGGACGGCACCGGCATGTGCGGCGGCTGCCGCGTCACGGTCGGCGGCAAGACGCTCTTCGCCTGCGTGGACGGCCCGTTCTTCGATGCCCACCAGGTGGACTTCGACGAGGCAGATTCCCGCCTGACGATCTACCGGGAGCAGGAACGCGTGGCCTGCGAGCTAGCGGGAGTACGGAGGTAACGCCATGCCCATCGTCTATCCGCACAAGACCGCTATGCCGTGCCGGGATCCGCAGGAACGCCGGCGCAGCTGGGACGAGGTCGCCGAGGGCTACACCGTGGAGCGGGCCATCGCCGAGGCCCGGCGGTGCCTTGTCTGCCAGGACCCCGTGTGCGAGCAGGGCTGCCCGGTCAACGTGCCCATCCGCGACTTCGTGCGCCACGTCGCGCTGGGGGACTTCGGGGGCGCCGCCGCGGCGATCCGCCGCCGCAACCTGCTGCCCGCGATCTGCGGCCGGGTCTGCCCGGTCGAGCACCAGTGCGAGTTGCGCTGCGTGCTCTTCCCCCACCAGGACCCCGTGGGCATCGGCCGGCTGGAGCGCTTTGTCGCCGACTGGGAGCGCAGCCACGGGAACGGCGGTGAGACCGCCGCGGCCGAGGTGTGGCGCGACCAGAAGATCGCGATCGTCGGCTCGGGCCCGGCCGGCCTCACGGCGGCCAGCGACCTCGCGCAGCTCGGCTATCCCGTGACGGTCTTCGAGGCGCTGCACGCGTTCGGCGGCGTCCTGCGCTACGGGATCCCCCAGTACCGCCTGCCGAAGGAGATCGTCGACGAAGACGTGGCGCACCTCAAGGCGCTCGGCGTCGAATTTGTCCGCGACGTCATCATCGGCAAGACGGTCACCATCGAGCAGCTCATCGACGAGCTCGGCTACTCGGCGGTCTTTGTCGGAACGGGCGCGGGCTCACCGATCTTCATGAACGTCCCCGGGGAAAACCTCAAGGGCATCTACTCGGCCAACGAGTTCCTCACCCGCGTCAACCTGATGCACGCGTACTCGTTCCCCGAGTACGACACGCCCATCCGTCAGCCAAGACGGGCCGCGATCATCGGCGCCGGCGACACCGCGATGGACGCGGCGCGCTGCTCGGTCCGCCTCGGCGCCGAGGAGGCCCACATCGTGTACCGCCGCTCCGAACGGGAAAAGGGCGCCCGGGCGGAGGACTACGAGCGGGCGCGCGAGGAGGGCGTGATCTTCGACTGGCTCACCGTCCCGACGCGCTTCCTCGGCGACGACAACGGGTGGGTCCGGGGCATCGAGTGCATCCGCACCGAACTCGGCGAGCCGGACGAATCGGGCCGCCGGCGTCCGGTCCCGGTGCCCGGCTCGGAGTTCACGATGGAAGCCGATGTCGTCGTCATCGCCCTCGGCACCAACCCGAACCCCCTTGTCCCGAAGACGACTCAGGGCCTCGACGTCGACCGGCACGGCTGCATCGTCGCCGACGAGCAGACGGGCGCTACGAGCCGTGAGGGTGTGTACGCGGGCGGCGATATCGTCACCGGTGCCGCAACGGTGATCCTGGCCATGGGCGCGGGCCGCAGGGCGGCGACAGCCGTCCATGAGTACCTGCAGCAGCGTGCCGCAGAGAAAGGAGGCCGCGATGAGCAGCACGATACGCCCGAGTCCGGCGGCCGTGACGGTGCCCGCCAGGCCGGCCGCCACGGTTGAGGCGCAGCAGGCCGACGACTACCGGCGGGGGCGCGAGGAAGGGACCACCTGGGCGCGCGACTTCGCGACAGTCGATGAGCTGCGCGACTTCGTCGCGAGCTTCGAGCTCGGCAACGACGGCGAATTCGGCAACCGGTACTGGGTAGGGTTCTTCGCCGCGGCCCAGGAGGTACTGGACGATTTCAGCCGCGGCCGGACGGCTGGGTAGCCGGCGACCGGATAACGCCTGCGCCGCGACCCGGTCGCGGCTTTGCTGGCAGCCGATGAGGTGGCCTTGCGGGACCTGGCGCCGTCGTGACCTGCCCGGCGGGAACATGCCCACGGCTGCGGGGGAGCTTCGCGGCGTGGGCCGGATGTGGCTTGCGGTCTGGGAAAGCGGGAATGTGCTCTGCTGGGCTGTTGTGTGCGCCGGTCACCTTGGCCGGGCCGGCAGCGTGAGTGCCTGCCACAAGGCGTCGATCTGCCCTTTCACCGAGCACGGGGAGACCAGCGGCAGGCAGCCTGCGGGCACCGGTGGCAGGCAGCCGTCGGGATCGCGCTCCTGCTCGACGATCACCGGCGTGCGCGGGCTCTGCCGGCGGATGGCCGCAGCGATGCCGAGCTCCGGGTCAAGACCGTGCAGCACGGCGTCGGCACCAGCCACGAGGGGGCACCGCTCCCCGCGCAGCAGCGGGCAAGCCGACGGGTCACGCCCTGGACCTGAACAGAAAGCGACGTCAAAGCCCGCCTGCCCGAACATGGAGAAGTCTGAAATCGCCAGCGCCGGGTGTCCGTCCTCGATGAGAACTCGCGGGCGATGCGTCGCCGCCCCTGCGCGCCATGCTCTCCTGGGTACTCGCTGTTTCATACGCCCCACCTGGCCTTCTACTTCCATGAAGGCACTTGCTGCTGCGCCGCTGGCAGGGCCCTTAGTCCTGTCTTGCTGCCCCAGTGGTCTGTGCCCTGGCCCGGCCGTTCCTGCCCCGCGGCATCCCGCATGCGGCCGGACGTGGCCGGGGTCCAGCTGGGCGGGCCACCTCACGGGCCCGGCGACCAGGCAGGCCCCGGTGCAGGTCACCCGGCAGCGCGCGGGGTGACCAGGCCGGCCTGGTAGGCGAAGACCACGAGCTGCGCCCGGTCGCGGGCGCCGAGCTTGATCATCGCGCGGCTGACGTGGGTCTTGGCGGTGGCGGGGCTGAGCACCATGGCCTTGGCGATCTCGTCGTTGGAAAGGCCGTGCGCGACGAGCGCCACCACCTCCCGTTCCCTGTTGGTGAGGCTTTCCATCCCTGCCGCGGCGACCGCGTCCGGAGGCCGGGCGACGAACTCGCTGATCAGGCGGCGGGTGACCGCGGGAGACAGCAGCGCGTCCCCGCGCATGACGACCCGCAGCGCCTGCAGCAGCTCGGCCGGAGCGGTGTCCTTCAGCAGGAACCCGTACGCCCCGGCCCGCAGCGCGCGGAAGATGTACTCGTCGAGCCCGAAGTTGGTGAGGATCACCACGCGCACCTTGTCCAGCCGCTCGTCCGCGACGATCTGCCGGGTGGCCTCGATGCCGTCCAGCACCGGCATCTGAATGTCCACCAGAGCGATGTCCGGGCGGTGCTCGGCGGCCAGCGTCACCGCCTGCCGCCCGTCGGCGGCCTCGGCGACCACGTCGATGTCGTCCTCGGCTTCGAGCAGCGAGCGGATGCCGCTGCGGATCAGCGCCTGGTCGTCGGCCAGCAGGATCCTGATCAAGACGGTGCCCGCGCGGGGAGTTCGGCGCGCACCCGGAAGCCGCCGCCGTCCCGCGGTCCGGCGTGGAGCCGGCCGCCGAGCGCGGTCACCCGTTCCCGCATGCCGATGAGGCCCAGCCCGGGGCCCGCCGGCCGGGGGCCAGCGCCGGTGCCGGTCCCCGTGCCGTCGTCGTCGACCTGGACGGCGAGCGCACCGGGCGTGTAGTGCAGGTGAACCGACGCGCAGGCCCGCCCGGCGTGACGGCTTACGTTGGTGAGCGCTTCCTGGACGATCCGGTAGGCAGCCTGGTCCACTTCCGGCGGGAGCGCCCGCTCGGGGCCGGTCACGGTCACCGTCACGGGGAGCCCGGCGGCCCGCGCGCGTCCCACCAGGCTGTCCAGCTGGCCAAGGCCGCTGCCGTCGCCGTCCTCCTGGCTGCGCAGCACGGTGAGCGTCGTGCGCAGTTCCCGCGCGGCGTCCGCGGCCGCCTCCTGGATCGCCAGCAGCGCCGGCGGCACGTCCTCGCCGCGCTTGCGCGCCAGGTGCACCGCCACGCCTGCCTGAACACGGATCACGGAGATGCTGTGCGTCAGGGAATCGTGCAGCTCCCGGGCGATCCGCAGCCGTTCCCCCATCGCCCTGCGGCGGGCGGCTTCGTCCCTGGTCCGCTCGGCCTCTTCCGCGCGCTGCTCGACCTCGCGGAGGTGCAGCTGCCAGATGCGGAACGTCACGACCATGACGCCGGCCGAGATGACCCATCCGGCCGCGTAGAACGTCCGCCGGCCGCGATCGGTGCGCATTCCCTGAGCGTACGCGCGCGGCCCTCCGGCCGCGTTCGCCGGCCGGACCCATTTCCGGCTACTCCCCGCGGAGTACCCGCGCAGGCCGCCGCATCCGCGCTGAGCAGGCAGAAGACGCTTCCCGCGCACGACGACGGCGGGCCGCCCGGCCGGCAGCATCGCAGGTATGGCAACGACACTTTCCGCAACCAGTGAGGCAGGCACCGGGAACAAGGGCGGCCACCTTGGCGTGGCGCTGCTGGTCATCGCGACCGCGCAGCTGATGGTCGTGCTGGACGCGACCATCGTCACCGTCGCGCTGCCGCACATTCAGGCGGCACTGCGATTCTCCGGCAGCGGCCTGGAGTGGGTCGTCAACGCTTATGCCCTGGTGCTCGGCGGGCTGCTGCTGCTCGGCGGCCGTGCCGGTGATCTGCTCGGGCGGCGCCGGATGTTCGTCACCGGCCTGCTGCTGTTCGTGGCCGCGTCCCTCGCGGGCGGGCTCGCCACCTCTCCGGCGTGGCTGCTGGCGGCCCGGGCCGTGCAGGGCGCGGGCGGCGCCATCGTCGCGCCCACCGCGCTGGCGCTGATCGCGACGACGTTCCCGGAAGGGGCGGCCCGCAGCCGGGCGATGGGCGTGTACTCCGCGATGAGCGTGGCCGGCACCGTCGTCGGGCTGATCGCCGGGGGGCTGCTCGTCACGTACGTCTCGTGGCGGTGGGTGCTGTTCGTCAACGTGCCGATCGGCGTCGCTGTCGCGCTCGCGGCCCCAGCCGTGCTGCCCGCCGCACCCCGCCGGAGGGGGGGCCGGTTCGACCTTCCGGGCGCCATCACCGGAACCGCGGGAGTGACCGCGCTCGTCTACGGCCTTACCAACGCCGCTGCCAGCCAGAACGGGGTGTCGCAGTGGGGCGACGGCAGGGTGGTGGCCTCGCTGGCAGCCGGCGCGGTCCTGCTCGGCGCGTTCGCGGTCATCGAGGCGCGCAGCCGCCACGCGCTGCTGCCGGCGCGGCTGCTGCGCAGCCGGGACCGGGTCGGAGCGAACCTCATCATGCTGAGCGTGGGGACCGCCATCTTCGGCATGTTCTTCTTCCTCACCCTGTTCGTGCAGGACGTGTGGGGTTACTCGCCGCTCAAGACGGGAGTGGCGTTCCTGCCTGTGACCGTCGTGATGCTGGCCGGTTCCGCCGCCGCTGCCGCGCTCGTGCAGCGGATCGGCGCGCGCCCGCTGCTGCTGGCCGGCGGCGCCGCCGCCACCGGGGGCCTGTACTGGCTGTCCCGGGTGCCTGAGCACGGCACGTACGCGGGCGGGCTGCTCGGCCCCGGCCTGGTCATCGGGACCGCATTCGGCCTGCTGATCGTCCCGCTGACGCTGGTCGCCCTGGCCCGCGTCCCCGAGGCGGACTCCGGGGCTGCCGCCAGCCTGCTCAACGCCGGCCGCCAGATAGGCGGTTCCATCGGCCTCGCGGTGCTGGGCACCGTGGCCTGGACGGTGGTCTCCGACAGCGCCCGGGCCCAGGCGGCCGCGGCTGCCCGGGCGGCGTCGCCGCCGGCCGCCACGTGGCACGCGGCATACCAGCACGCGCTGGCGGCCGGCTTCGACCGGGCCTTCCTGGTCGCCGCCGCGATCGCCGTGCTCATTCTCCTGGCCGCGATCACCGCGATCCGCGTCCGCCGCGCTGACCTGGCCGGCAGCTAGCGGTCTCATCCGGCAGTGTCCAGCAGCTAACCTCGGCGCAGGAACCTGCCGGGGCCCTTGAGCCCAGCGGCCGCGGCGGCGGTATCGACGGCGAGCTTGGTCAGGCGCGCATACTCGTCGCTCTTGACCAGCGGGAGGTCGTGGTCGGCGTCAGCCTCGATCACTTGCGCATGCAGCGCTTCGGCGAGTGCTTGCTGCTTAGCAGGGCGCACCAGCCGGTCTCCGGTCGTGATGAGCATGACCGCGGGGAGGCCCAGCCGGCCCGCCCACGGCCGCGCGTCATAACGGCTCAGCGCTCGTCCTGCGCCGCCGAGTTCGCGCGTCAGCCCGCGGCGGAATTCTGCGGCCAGCCACGGCCGGTAGACGTCGAGCTCGGGCGACTCCTCGATCGCCTGGCGAAGGACCCGGTCGACAAGGCCGGCGCCCGCACCGAACCGCAGGCTTAGCTCAAGCACTGACAGCAGGCGCCAGACCATCCGCTCGCGGGCCTTCTGGCGCCATTCGAGCGCCGTGGCCTGCATGACCAGAGCCTCCACCCTGCCGGGATGCCGCCGGGCCAGCAGCAGCCCGACCGCGCCGCCCATCGAGTATCCGACGACGATCACATGCTGGGCCCCGAGCTGGTCCAGGAGCGCGGCGGCGTCGTCGGCGCAGTCTTCGAGGCTGAACGGTTCGGCTGACCGCAACCCGCGCCCGTGCCCCCGCAGGTCAGGCGCGATGACCCGGTAAGACTTCGCGAGCGAGTCGTAGGCCGGGAAGAAGTTGAGGTCAGCGCTGGCGGTCCAGCCGTGCAGGAGCAGCACGGCGGGACCCCCGCGGAGGCCGCCGGAGTCGCGCACGAAGACCTCGCCACGGCCGGGCAGGTTGATCACGCGGCCGGGCGGGAGGCATGGCGGCAGCGGCGCCCGGGTCACGCTGCGCCGTAGCGGCCGGGCGAACCGGCCGATCCGCCGCGCCTCCTGCCTGACCGTGGGATTCGCGGCGAGGGCGGCAAAACCGGCAGCCGGGGCCCCCGCAGCGATCAGTGACCGCGCCGTGCGGTTCATCTTCGTCATCCGCTCAAGGCGGTGTCTGCCGGTACAGGGCGAGGGCGACCGTGATTCCCGCCCCGGCCGCGACCATGAGGGTGTTCCGGGCATCGCGCAGACGGCCCGACTTGAGGGCCGCCTGCAGTGCGGCGATGGGCCCGGTGCTGTAGGCCATCTCCAGGCCTTCTGCTACATAGGCGACTCGGTCCCCCGGGATGCCCAGTCTTACCCGCAGCGGGTCCAGGAAGTCCGGGACGGAGGGAGCAGGGACGAGCAGGTCGATTTCGCTCATGTCCATCCCCAGCCGGCGCAGGAAGCGGCGGGTCGCCTCCTCGGCGCAGTCGGTAAGACGGCCTTGGTACCCGGGTTTGGAGTCAATGACCATCTGGTGCCGGCCGGCTGCTTGCCGCGGGACCCGGAGCCCGTGCCGCTCCTGCCACGCCAGCCCGCTGACGAACAGATCCTCGTACTCGGGAAATGTCTCCTCGTAGAAATCGGTGAACCCGGCCGGGCTGTCATCCCAGCCGAGGAGCATTGCGCCGCCGGCCGGCCGGAAGGGGGCAGTTCCCGGATCCTTGAGATTCGGTTCGACGTCGCTGGCCACGATCGCGCCGAGCCGGATGACGCCGGAACGCAGGAAGCCCGTCTCAACCTGGATGGCGCTGATCACGCCGCAGGTGCCGTTCATGAGGTCGAACGAGAAGGTGCCCTGCCCTCCGATCGGCGGCTGGCCCAGGTTGGCCCCGATGTCCTCCTGTATGAGGGCGGCGAGCGCCGGCTCGCCCATGCTGTCTTCCCGGTAGACACCGGCGTTGATCAGCATGTCGACATCGCCGGGCTTTCTTCCTGCCTGCGCGAGGCAGGCTCGCGCGGCGGCATCGGCAAGACGCCGCGCGGTTGGCTTGCGCAATCCGTGGCTGGCCAGCGCGCTGGCGGCTTCAATGTGTGCGCCCATAGTGCTCCACCTGGCTATCGATGGTGAGTATGGCCATGCCGATCTCGATGCCGGAGGCGAGCGCCAGCAGCATCACCCGGTCTCCCTTTTGGATCCGCTGCTCCTCGAGGTACTTGTGGAGTGCCACGAACAGCGTTGTCGACGAGGTGTTGCCGTACTCCTCCAGGTTGACGACCACATGCTTCGGCGTGGCGCCGAGACGCCGGGCGAATGCCTCCGTGCCCTGGCGGATGGCCCGGGCAGAGGTCTGATGCGGGATCAGGTAGTCGATGTCGGCCAGGTCGATCCCGGCTTCGCCGATCACCTCGGCGACCAGCGGCGCCATGTCCTCGATTGCCACCTTCTGCAGCGTCCTGGACTTGGTGTACATCTGAGCGCCCGGGCCCACGGTGCTGGGGAAGGCGAGGCACAGCCGGCTGTGCCCGGCGAGCGTCGTGAAGCCGATGACGTCGATGCCAGCGACGCCGTCGGGCGCGCGTTCCACGATCACGGCGGCGCCCGCGTCACCGAGCGTCAGTGATGCGAGCTGCTTGCTGAACAGGGAGCGGATCTGCCTCGCCGCGTTCCAGCTCAGGTGGGAGATGTACTCGCCGGAAACCACCATGCCGCAGCTGATCTCACCCCGGGTGATGCAGTCCTGGAGGATGAACACCCCGGTAAGCATGCCGGCGCACGCGTTGGAGAGATCGAAGTTCACCGCCTGCGGCGCGCCGATCGCCTGCTTGACGTACAGGCTGAGCGGGGGCTCGAACGACTGCGAGGACCGGCCCCTGGACCGGGTGATGCTCGTGTTGATCAGCATCTCGATGTCCGACGCCTGACGCTGTGAATGTGCCAGGCAGTCACGGGCAGCCCCGGCGGCGAGGGTGAAGGAGTTCTCGCCCGGCCCGACGACGTGACGTTCGTGGATGCCGGTCAGCCGCTCCAGCTGGATACGGGTGCGGTGGCTGGTCCGGCCCATCAGGTCCCTGGTCGTAAGCCTGCGGGAAGGCAGCTTCACGCCCACGCTCTCTATGCGGCACCCGCTGGAGCCGCCGGAACCAGGGGACTTAAGTGCCAGCCAGTGATCTGGCTGTTCTCCGCGAATTTCGCTCATCGAACCCCTCCACACCACCCATGCGCCTCGCAGAGGGCGTTATGATCATGTATGAAAGTTTTCCGGCCTTCGGTACCCGCCGGTAGAGGCGAACGTCACCAGCCGAGGCCCAGCACGCCTGATGGTTTCGACGCAGCCGGGGGAGACGGCCCGGGCGCCGAAGGCACACGCCATACGGTGTCCTGGGGTCAGCACCGGCTGTCCTATGAGGTCTACGGCACGGGCGACCGGGTGCTCGTGTGGCTGCATGGCCTGTTGCTGGACGCCAACCTCAGCCGCGGCCTGGCCCGGACACTGGCCGCCCAGGGCAACCGGGTCGTGCTGCTCGACCTGCTGGGTCATGGCCGGAGCGAGAAGCCCCGCCACGCTGGCGCCCACCGGATGGATCTTTACTCGGAGCAGGTGCTGTGCCTGCTGGACGAGCTGGGCGCGGATCAGGCGGTGCTCGGCGGGGTCTCGCTGGGTACCAACGTGAGCCTGCTCGCCGCCGTGCGAGCACCGGAGCGGGTCCGCGGCCTGATCCTGGAAATGCCGGTGCTGGAGTCGGCCGTCCCGGCGGCGGCGCTGGTCTTCCTGCCGCTCCTGCTCGGGGTGCACTACGCGCGGACCCCGCTGCGGTGGGTCTCCCGGGCCGCCGCACGCCTGCCCGCGGCAAGGCTCGGCCCGGTCGGCTCGTTCGTCAGTGCCGCCGCATCGGACCCGGATGAGATCGCCGCCGTGCTGCACGGCGTCCTGGTGGGCCCGATCGCCCCGACTGGCGACCAGCGCCGGGCCATCACCGCCCCGGCGCTGGTCCTGGGACACGGGATCGACCTGATCCACTCGTTCACCGACGCGCGACGGCTCGCCCGGCAGCTGCCAAACTCCAGGCTGATCCGGACCCGCACGTTCGCCGAACTGTGGTTGCGGCCTGCCCGGCTGACCGCCGAGATCAGCGAGTTCCTCGACCGCGTCTGGGCGCCCGCAGCGCCGCAAGAGCCGCATGGCCCGGCCATGGGGGGCGAGGTCTGTGCCTTATCGGGCCGCCGCGCGTCAGCGGATCACATAGTCGGCGGGGCGGGCGCGCCTGGTGCGCGCCCAGTACTCGAAGCTGAACCCAGGCCACAGGGCGCGGTTGACGCCGTTCGCGTCCAGGTACCAGCTCGTGCAGCCGCCCTCACTCCACACGGCGCGGCCCAGGCGGCGCTGGATCCCGTCGTTGAAGCGGCGCAGCGCGGACGCCTTGACCTCGATCGTTTCCCCGCCGTCGGCGGCAAGCAGCCGCAGGCAGCTCAGCACGTGCTGGACCTGGCTTTCGATCATGAAGATCATCGAATTGTGCCCCAGGCCCGTGTTCGGGCCCAGCAGCAGGAAGAAGTTCGGGAACCCGGTGACGGTGATGCCGTGATAGGCCTCGACGCCACCGCGCCACACGTCCTGGAGCTTGACCCCGTCGCGCCCGGCCACGTTGAGTTCGGCGATCGCCTCAACGGTCTTGAAGCCGGTGCCGTAGATGATCACATCGGCGTCGTACGCGCTGCCGTCCGCGCAGGTCAGCCCGCGCTCGCTGATCTCGGCGACGGGCTCGGTGACGAGGTCGACGTTCGGCCTGGCGAGGGCCGGATAGTAATTGGAGGATAGCAGGATCCGCTTGCAGCCGATCGTGTAGTCCGGCGTCACCTTCGCGCGCAGCGCCGGGTCACCGACCTGGCGTTCAATATGGCGTTCGGCCATCCACCGCAACGGCGCCAGCAGCCGCGGATGCACGGCGAACCCGGCCGCGCGCGCCTCAAGCAGCCAGTAGATCCCGTCACGGAACGCCCGCATCACCGGGGGGGCGGCGGCGAACGTGGCGCGGATCGCGGGCGGGATCTCAAAGTCCGGCCTCGGATGGATCCATGGCGGCGTCCGCTGGAAGACGTGAACCTGGGCAGCATGCTTGGCGATCTCGGGGATGAACTGAATCGCCGAGGCCCCGGTCCCGATGACCGCGACCCGCTTGCCGGAAAGGTCACAGGACTGGTCCCATTCCGCCGAGTGGAAGGCCGCGCCGGCGAACTTGCTGGCGCCCGGAATCTCCGGGACCGACGGCACGTGCAGCGCCCCGATGCCGGACACGACCGCGCGGGCCGTGTACGCCTCGCCCGTCGCCGTCGCGATGCGCCACCGGCCGGCACTGTCGTCCCATTCCACCCGCTCCACCGAGCGGCCGAACCGGATGTGGGCCGCGATACCGTACTTAGCTACGCATCGCCTCATGTAGTCCCATATCTCGGCTTGCGGCGCGAACATCCTGGACCAGGCCGGGTTGAGCTCGAACGAGAACGAGTACATGTGCGACGGCACGTCGCACGCACACCCGGGATACCTGTTATCCCGCCACGTCCCGCCGAGGTCATCGTTCTTTTCGAGGATCACGAAGTGGTGGTAGCCGGCCTGCTTCAGCCGGATCGCCATGCACAGGCCGGCAAATCCGGATCCGATGATGATGAGCCCCGGGTCGTTGCGTGCCGGGCTCATGCTCGCGTCCCGGTGTCCGCGGCTCCGCCGGCCCCGAGAGGCAAGGTGCCGGCGCCCGTCGCCAGCCACCGCGACTCGATCTCCGGCACGGTGCGGGCGCCGAACCTGGCGACGGCCAGCGGCAGGACGCCCCTGACCAGCTGCATCGGCGGCAGCCAGCGCTGCGCGTAAATGCGCGGCGCGCGCCTGGAGATCCCGTGCACCAGGGCGTCGGCCGCGGGCGCGAGGCGGTGGGTGCGGCCTATCGGGAACGGCAGCCCCGCGCGCATCTCCCGAAGTGCCGGGTTCTCATCCGCCCCGCGCACCATGTCGGTGTCGGTCCAGCTCAGGTAGGCCACGCCGACCTGCACCCCGTGGTGCGCCAGCTCGCCGCGGACAGCATGGGCGAAAGCCTCCACGCCCGACTTGCTCGCGCAGTACGCGGCCATCATCGGGGCTGGGGCGAGCGCGGCCAGCGACGCCACCTGCAGCAGATAACCCTTGCTTTCGAGCAGGGCGGGCAGGAACGCGCGGGCGGTGGCCACGCTGCCGAGCAGGTTGACCTCGATGACCCTCGTGAACGAGCGGGCATCGGAGTGCATGAACGGGCCACCGATGGCGATCCCGGCGTTGGCGACGACGACGTCGATCCGGCCGTAGGCGTCGCGAACCGCGGCGGCAACGTCCGGGAGCGCATGCTCGTCGGTCACGTCAACCTCCCACCAGCGGGAGTGCGGCCCGCAACCGGCGGACACCTTGGCCAGCTCACCCGGTTCCAGGCCGAGCAGTGCCACCCGCGCGCCTCTGGCGGCCAGGCGCCCCGCGACGAGCGCCCCGATCCCCCGCGCCGCCCCGGTCACCACCACGACCTGACCGGTCACATCCCTGGCTCGCCTCATCGTGACGCTAGCTCTCCCACTGGTCGGCGACGATGCCAGTAATTACTGGCATCGTCACATGATAGCCCAGGTTGCCCCCACGGGTAAGGGCCCGGCCCGATCCCGGCCGGAACAACCGGGACCAAGCCTCTCAACCGGGACTAATCACGCGCGAGCTTCCGGATGAATTCGCCGTACGTGACGCGGGCGCGCCTGTCCATGGCCCGGCCGAACTCCGCGTCGATCACGATCCGCGCAATCGGCCGCAGCCGCTCGATGGTCTCGGCGAGCCGCGCGACCTCATGCGGCGCCGGCACGCCCCGGCCACGGCCGAGGACGTGGGTGATGACAAGCTCCACGAACAACGACGCCATCGTGTCCAGGCCTGACTGCAGCTCACGGCCGGTGGCCAGGATCGCGGGCAGCGGGATGCCTTCGCGCACCAGGGCGGTGGTGGCATCGAGCAGCCTGGGGCTGACATGGACGACGCGGTCCCCGTCGACATCGACGTAGCCCAGGCGGATCGCTTCCTCGAGCACGTCGGGCGTCAGCTGGTCTCTGAGCAGGGCGGAGATCTCGGCGACGGTGACCGGCACGGCTGCCTCGTCCGACCACGGGGCGGTCATCGCCCGCTGCAAGCCGAGCAGGTCGGCCAGGTCATAGCCCTGCTCCCAGGCCGAGAGCAGCTCACCGATCCCGCCCAGAGTGTGGCCGCGGTCCAGCATCTGGCTTATGACCCGCAGCCGGCTCAGGTGAGCCTGCGAATACCAGCCGATCCGCCCCTCACGCCGCGGCGGCGGCAGCAGCCTCCGCTCCTGGTAGTAGCGCAATGTGCGAACCGTGATCCCGGCCTCGCGGGCGAGTTCGCCGATGCGGTACTCACGCGCGGCCGGCGCGTCCCGCACAGCGCGGCCCGCGTGGCGGCGCGCCGGACCATCCGCCGCATCCACCTGCGCAAGCATAGGTGCACGTCCCCGGCCTCGGATTGAGATACAGGCCGAGTCCTTGAACGCTAGGCCTGGGGCTGGCCCTCACCGGCCGCGGCCGGCCTGGGCTGGTGCCCGGCGGCTGCCAGGAGCTCGGACAGGCCGTCCTCGATGCCATGGGCGAGCACGTCGACGTCGGGGCTGGCCGCGAAGTCGCCGGTGATCCCGAAGGTGACGTCGCCGCAGTAGCTGAAGATCGCGATCCCGGTGCGGACCGTGGTGGCGATCGGAACGTACGGGATGATCTCCACGAGCTTTCGGCCCAGCCCGTAGAGCGGCTGCTGGGGACCTGGCACGTTCGTGGTGACGGTGATGATCTCCCGCTGGGGCAGGCCGAACACCAGCCTGATCCCCCAGGACAGGAACGGGAACGGGGTGAAGCGGCCGAGGGCGACCAGGGCCTCGCCGGCCTTCGCTTCGTCGGCTGATTTCAGGGCCTGCAGTTGGGCCCGGACGGCCCCGAGCCGCTCGACCGGGTCGGCGATGTGGACGGGGAGATCGGCCAGTACCGCTGAGACCCGGTTCTCGTAGATGCCCTCCTCACCGGGGGCCCGGAGCGAGACCGGAACCAGCGAGCGGACCATGTGCGGTTCGGGCTGCTCGCCACGGGCGAGCAGGAGCGCCCGGAAAGCGCCGCTGATCGCGGCCAGGACGACGTCGTTCACGGTGCCGCCCAGCTCCCGCTTGACCTTCTTGACATCATCCAGCGACGCCCGGGCCCAGGTGTAGCGCCGCTGCCGGCCGATATGCCCGCTCAGCGAGGACCCGGTGGCGGGCCACAAGGCCGGCGCGAGCTTGGCGAACGCCCGCGCCGTGTCGGCGGCCTGGCGTACGGCACTGCCCGGATCGGCCGCGATACCACTGCCCAGCGCCAGGGTTTCCCGGACCGGGAGCACGACCATGTCCACGGCGGCCTGCGCGGCCAGCTGGAGCGGGGAAGGCTCCGCGGCCGGGGCCTGGTGATCGGCGGTGGGCGGTGAGGGCTCGGGCGAGAAGTCGAAGATCACCCGGTACAGATCGGTGCCGGCGACCCCATCGACCATGCAATGGTGCACCTTGGAAATCAGCGCCCAGCGATCCTGGGGGAGCCCCTCGGCGATCCAGTACTCCCACAGCGGGTGATCGCGGTCGAGCCGCTGGGACATCACCCGGGCCATCAGGTCGGCGAGCTGCTGATCGCCCCCGGGCGCGGGGAGGGCAGTCCGCCGGGCGTGGTAACGGAGGTCGAAGTGCGGGTCATCAACCCAGACCGGCCGTCCGAGATGGAACGGTACCGCGCGAAGCTTCTGACGGTAGCGGCGTACCCGCGGCAACCGTCCGGCAAGGAAGGCCATAAACTCTTCGTGGGATGGGCACGGGCCCTCGAATACCGCGATCGACGCGATCGCCATCGACGTGTGCGGGTCTTCGTCCTCCGCGTCGATGAACAGGGCGTCCAGCGGGTTCAGCCTGTCCATGATGCCCCCTTTGCTGGGTAGCACCCATGTCGCCGCCCGGCCGCGCTGGGCCGGCCGGCCGGGTACATTCTTGTCCTTATTGGAGGGTAAGCCGGGCGGTTTCCGGCTCGCCCCGGCCGGTCGTCCCTTCTGCCGGGACCTTCGGCCCTCGTCGCGAGCGGTGATCGGCCAGCTGCCCGATGGCAGCCGTCATATGCTGTCCGCGATGTCACGCGGCGAAAGGGACCTGACGGTCGCGGTAACCGGCCCGACCGGCACGTTCGGCTTCGGCCTGATCCCCTTGCTTCAAGCCGACGACCGGGTGACGCGGATCCTGGGCATCGCCCGGCGCCCGTTCGACCCGGCTGCTCATGGCTGGACGAAGATGGAGTACCGCCGCGGGGATGTCCGCGATCCGGAGGCCCTGCGCGACGCGTTCGGCCAGGCCGACGTGGTGGTGCACCTGGCGTTCCAGGTGACCGGTGCCGCGTCGGGTCAGGCGATCCGGGAGATCAACGTCGACGGCACGCTGAACGCGTTCCGGGCCGCGGCCGCGGCCGGTGCCCGCCGCTTCGTCTATTCCTCCTCGGTGGCTGCCTACGGCTTCCACCCCGACAACCCGGTCGGGATGACCGAGGACTGGCCGGTGCGGCCAGCCGCCCGGCTGTTCTATGCCCGGGAGAAGGCCGAGCTCGAGCAGCTGCTGCAGGCCGAGGCTGCCGCCCGGCCTGGCGGGCCCCTCCTTTACCTGCTGCGCCCGTCAATCGTGCTCGGCCCGGACACCTTGGGGGCGAAGGACCTGCTGCCCGGGCCGCTGATGCCGCTGGCCCGCGGTCTGGCCGGGCGGATTGGCCGGCTTCCGCTGCCGGTGCCGGTGCTGGTGCCCACGCTGCCCGTGCAGTTCGTGCACGAGGAGGACGTGGGGCAGGCCCTGCTGCGGTGCGTCGTCGGCGCTGGCCCGCCGGGCGCCTACAACATCGCCGCCGACGGGATCCTGACCGCCGCCGACGTCGCCCGCGAACTCGGCATGCTCCCGCTGCCCGTGCCCGCGGGCCCCGCGCAGGTCGCGGCCCGGGCGGTCGCCGCCCTGCCTTTCCTGCCGCCCGTCGCGCAGTGGGTGGAGGTGGCCAGCCATCCGGCGATCATGGACACGACCCGTGCGAAGCGGGAACTGGGCTGGGCGCCCCGCTTCACCGCGCTCGAGGCGTTGCGGGACACCCTGCGCCGGGCGTGACCGGGATGAGATCGATGACGACGGCGTTTCCCGGGCCGGCGACCAGCAGGTTGACAATCGGAGTGACCCATCCGCACCCGGTGAACGGCGGCCGGCGGTAGCTGCCGACCAGGCGGCCGCCCTGCTCCAGGCTGAAACCAGGCTTAGAGCGCAGCGGCACGATGGCATGCTCGGACGTGCGGCAGGAACAGCCGCTGATCAATGTACGCCCGGCGGCGTGGGCAGCAGCTATGACCGCGTCCACCATGACCGTCGCGAACACCCGGCCCTCGTGGTCGACGACGCCGATGACGGGGGATTCGGCCGCAATCTGGACGGTAGCGCTGAAGAGGCTGGCGCCAAAGGCCGTCCGGCTGATGGTGGACGGGTCGAGGCTGAGGTCCCCGGTGAACAGGCCGGAGTCCCGATCCGCGCCGAGCGCCAGCGACCCCCTCAGGGGCACGCGCATGGAGCCCTTGCGGACCGTGAGGAATCCCCTTACCGCGTACCCGATCTCGCGCATGAACGTCCCCTCAGCTCACGTTCTGGCCGGCGATCTGCACCGGCACGCCCTGGCCGCTGGCGCTGACGCCCCTGGATCGTCATCCCGGCCGCAGGTTCATGATGGCGGCAAGAAGGCCGCGCCAGCGCCAGGCCCGCCCCGGGGTGCTCGGGGCGGGCCTGGAAAGCAGCTGCGCCGTTCGCGGAACGACCGCTCAGTTCGCCCTCAGGAGACCGTCACCGTCGCAGGCGGTGAGGCGATCCCGTTGGCGACCACGACCAGCGTGCTCTTGCCCGCCGGCGTGCCCGGCGGGAGGGTGAACTCCGTCGAGGACCTGGTGCCGGGAGCGACCGATACCGAGGTCCAGTTGCTGGTCCGGGCGTAGGTCACCACGCCGGTGGCGGAGTTGGTGATCCGTACCAGGGGGAAGTTGGTGTTGTCCTGGACGTCATCACCGTAGGCGGCTCCCTGGTCCAGCCCGGCGAGCTGCGTGCCGGACAGGGTGTAGGTGCCCCCCGGGGCTAGCGTCGTGGAGCTCAGGGATGTGATCGAAGGCTCCCATGCCGGGTTGGGCGTGCCACCGGCCGTGTAGACCTCCATCTGGCTGCTGCCGTCGTTGAACAGCACCTGCCCGTTCGGCAGCGCCAGCATCCGCGTGTAGTACGAGGAGTCGTTCGGAGCGTTGGGCACGTCCGGGATCTGGGTAAGCGTGTTCGAGCTCGCGTTGTAGACGAAGAAGTGAGTCGGCGTGTTATACACGCACGCGCTGACGTCGAACAGCACGTTCCCGTCCGGCAGGACCGACCCCGGCCCGTCGGTGCTGTCCATCTCCTGGCCGCCGATGGCCGGGATCTCCGGCCCCGCGGACCACGTGCCCGCCTGGTAGTTGTAGAGCGCGGTCTGCGTCGGCTCATCCGTGGTGCACGTCGTGGGCGGCTCCTGCGTGCTCGAGCCGGCCCCGACCACGAACACGTTGCCGCCCGGCATCTCGACCTGCGGCCCGATCTCGACGACCGGCCACGGATCGACGGGGCTGCCGCCCACAGCCGTGGCTCCCGCGAACGACCAGGTCTCGGTGTTCGGGTTGAATAGCTCGGTGTTACCCGGCGCCCAGAGGTCGAGTGTCAGGACCTTGCCGTTCGGCTCAAGCGTCCAGCCCTCTTCGTCGTTGGGATCAGTCTTGCCCGTCGCGGGGATCACCCGCCACGTCAGGTTTCCCGCGTTGAGCAGCGCGTCATCAACGGTGAGATCCGGGTTCGTGAGGCACGTATTGCACGGCTGCTGGAGCATGAAGGTGCCGTTGTCCAGGACCTCGCTCGCGGCGTCGCCCATGTTCGTCCAGCCCGGCGGCGGTGCGACCGAAGCCCAGGTGTTGGTCACCGGGTTGTAGATCGCGCCCTCGTCCGACCACACCGCGTTCTCGCCGATGTATTCGCCGCCCTCGACGATCATGCGCCCGTCGGGCAGGATCGCCGACGCGAAGTACAGGGGCGTGTACGCGGCCGGCATCGACGCGATCTGGCTCCACGTCCCGTCGATGTAGCTGCCGTTGGCAGCCGGCGTGAGCTTCCACCACTCGTTCGTGCCGCCCGTGACGTTGTTGTCCGGCTCATCGTGAACGAGCACCGTCCCATCGCTCTCCAGCAGCATCGTGCCGGGCGTGCCGAACGGCGGCGCGTTCTCCAGCGGCGTCCACGGTGACGCCGTGTCTGCCGTGCCGGCAGTGCGGAGATCCGGCTTCAGCCCCGACGCCTCGGCACGCCCCAACGGCGGACGCGCAGCAACTGGCGTCGGTGATTGCGCGGCCGCGTGGGTGGTCATGGCCGCGCTGAGCCGGTGCGCGGGCGCAGCCGGCGTGGTGGCAATCACCAGCCCGGCCAGCGCGGCCATGCACGAAGCCCCGCCGGCGAGCGCGGCAGATCGATGGCGTAATGACATGAAGACCCTCCTATGCCCTTGTTCCGCCCTGCTTCCGACGCCGCACGCTACCAGGGCTCTTCGACGGCCGCCACGACGATGCCGGCCCGGCTTGGCAGGCACCCCGGTACCTGTCACCGTCGGCGGATGGCTGTCCTGTTCGGTAAGTCCGTCAGAAGGCGCCGGCGGTCAGCCCGTCGTGCCGGGCAGCAGTGCGTCCAGCCAGTCGAACGCGGCGTCCCAGAACACGACGGGGGCCATTCCCTCGCAGTGCCCTTCGGCGCCTTCTTCCTTCGTGAACAGCCGGAACTCCTTGGGGCAGGTGAGGTGGTCGAACAGCATCCTGCCCTGGCCGGTCGAGATCTCATCGGTCTGGTTGTCGGTGACGAAGGCCGGGCAGGCCACCCGGGCAGCGGTGCCGGCGTTCGTGTAGCGCAGCAGGTCGGCGAAGTACGCGCGGACGCCCGTCACCCCGTGGGTCACGATCCGGGGCGCCAGCAGGGCCTTCATCGCCGGGCTGCCCAGCAGGGCGTCGAACTGGGGGTCGGCCGCCGGGTCGTTCACCAGGTCCGCCAGCGGGCCCAGCCGGGACATCACGGCCTGTCCCAGGTCGTACTGGCCGGGGTCGACGATCATGGCGGCGAGCCGGTGCTCTCCGGCGGCACCGCGCGGCGCGATCAGCCCGCCGAAGGACCGCCCGACCAGCGTGACGCGCCCGGGGTCGACCTCGGGATGCGCCGTGATGGCGCCGAACATGGCCGGCACGACGTTCTCCCAGTCCGGGCGCATCGGAACCCGCTGGTCGTAGAGCACCGCCCCCTGGCCCGGGCCGTCCAGCGCGGCGAACACGTAGCCGCGTTCGACGGCGGCGGGCGCGGCGGCGTACAGCTCTTCCGCGGTGCCGTCGTAGCCGCCGATGTGCACGATGGCGGGGCGCCGGCCGGCCGCCGGGCGCGGCGTGAACAGGTATCCCGATACCGGGCCGGACAGGACGCGGACGGGCTGCCCGAAATGGTCCAGGGCCGATCGGAACGCCCGCACGCTCGACGGGTACGCGCTGCGGAGCTCGCTGGAGTCCAGGTCGTCGCGGTGGAAGAAGAACGCCTGCCGGAAGTACTCGGCCGCGCGCAGGTAGGCGCCCCGCGCGCTGACGCGGTGCCCGGCCTTGGCCGCCTCCCCGGCCTGGCGGGCCAGGCGGGCCCCGAAACCAGACCATGCCCGGTACCAGCTGTCCCGGTCCCCGGGAGTGATCTGCTCGGCGATGGCCAGGCACTCCCCGACGTTGGCCATGCCCGAATCGGCCTTCGCGATGCTGCGCTGCAGCTGGCCGTCGAACGAGACGTCGTCAAAGTACAGCTTCATCGGTCCCCCGAGGTTGCCGCGGAGCGGTCATCCCGCTGGCCGCTCAGTTCCCTTTCAGCACCGCCTGCACACCCCGTGGCGTCCCGTTCAGGACAGCCGGCCGGGCCGCACCGGGCCTGGTGACCAGCGCCAGCGGCCCGGTGCGGATGTCACGCCTTAGTGACAGGATGACACCGTCTGGCGGCGCCGTTCTCGCCTGGGGAGACGGGCCGGCCCGGCGGAGGCGATGATGACGACGACCGAGCAGCCGGCGAGGCCCGGCCGCATCGACACCGACGCGCTGCGCCGCAAGTACGCCGAAGAGCGGGACAAGCGGCTCCGCCCGGACGGCAATGCCCAGTACCTCCGCCTCACCGGCGAGTACGCGCACTACCTCGATGATCCCTGCACACCATGGGAGGAGCGCCCGCCGCTGACCGATCACCGGACCGTCGTGTGCGTCGGCGGCGGGTTCGCCGGCCTGGTCGCCGGCGCCCGGCTGCGGGAGGCGGGCGTCGACGTCCGCATCATCGACAAGGGCGGCGATTTCGGCGGCACCTGGTACTGGAACCGCTACCCCGGCGCGCAGTGCGACACGGCGTCCATGGTGTACCTGCCGCTGCTGGAAGAGACCGGGCACATGCCCACCGAGAAGTACGTGCACGGCCCGGAGATCCTCGCGCACTGCCAGCGCATCGGCAGGCAGTTCGGCCTCTACGACGACGCGCTGTTCCACACCGAGGTCACGAGACTGACCTTGAACGAGGAGCGTGCGTGCTGGGTCATCGAGACCAGCCGGGGCGACCGGATGACGGCGCAGTTCGTCGTGCTGGGCACCGGCCCGCTGAGCGTGCCGAAGCTGCCGGGGATCCCCGGGATCGGCTCGTTCCGGGGCCACTCGTTCCACACCAGCCGGTGGGACTACGGCTACACCGGCGGCGGCCCGGACGGCGCGCCGATGAGCAAGCTCGCCGGCAAGCGCGTGGGCATCATCGGCACCGGGGCGACCGCGGTGCAGTGCGTGCCGCACCTGTCCCGGGACTGCCGGGAGCTGTACGTGTTCCAGCGCACGCCTTCCTCGGTCGACGTGCGGGACAACCACCCGATCGACCCGCGCTGGTTCGCCGAGGTGGCGACGCCGGGCTGGCAGCAGCGCTGGCTGCAGAACTTCACGGCCAACCAGTCCGGCGGGAACGCGGAGGAGGACCTCGTCCAGGACGGCTGGACCGACATCGCGCGCCGGGTCCGGGCCAGGATCGCCGCGCTGCCGCTGGAGGACCGCAGCCTGGCCGCGATGCTCGCCGCCTACGAGGAGTCCGACTTCGAGAAGATGGAGGAGATCCGCGCCCGCGCCGATGCCGTCGTGCGGGACCCCGGCACCGCGCAGAAGCTCAAGGCCTGGTACCGCCAGCTGTGCAAGCGGCCGTGCTTCCACGACGAGTACCTGCAGGCCTTCAACAGCCCGGGCACGCACCTGGTCGACACCGACGGCAAGGGCGTGCAGGAGATCACCGCGACCGGCGTGGTCGCGGCCGGCCGGCACTACGAGCTTGACTGCGTCATCTTCGGCTCCGGCTTCGAGGTCGGCACCCCCTACACCCGGCGGGCCGGCTTCGAGGTGACCGGGCGCGGCGGCGGCACGCTGTCGGAGCACTGGGCCGGCGGGATGCGCACCCTGCACGGCATCCACGTCCGCGGGTTCCCGAACCTGCTGTTCGTGCAGCCGACGCAGGGCGCGAACCTGATCTCCAACGTGCCGCACAACATCGTCGACTCCGCCCGGACGATCGCGGTGACCGTCCGGCACGTGCTGGACAACGGGTTCGCCGCGGTCGAGCCGTCGCAAGATGCCGAGGACGCGTGGGTCAGCCTGCTGCTGTCCGGGCCGGCCAGCATGATCGGCGGGCCGGACTGCACCCCGGGCTACTACAACAACGAGGGCCAGGACCCGGGCTCGTTCCTCGGCCGCGGCTACCCCTACGGGCCCAGCGCCTACTTCGCCTACATCGAGAAGTGGCGCACGTCCGGGACGTTCGACGGCCTCGGATTCTCCTGACCGCCAGGACCGCAACTCCCGCTGCCGGGCCTCCGGCCCAGTTCCCTGAACGCCCGACCTGGTTGCTGGCCCGCTTCACGCCGGGCGGCCGCGGCCGCTGATGGCGTCCCGGAGCCGGTCGATTGCGGCGACCGCCGACCCAGCTGTCCGCAGCACGACCGGGCGGGGCGGTGTGTGCGGGTGCGGCCGGCTATGCCTCGCTCGTATCGCGCGGGCGCTACCCGGCGGGCCGGCGGCTAAACGCCCAGCGGATGAGGCCGGAGAATTCATGGCTCGGTTGCGGGTGCAGCCGGCGGAGCCTGAGCCCCGAGCTGCCTGAGGGCCAATTCGACGATGTCTGCACGGCTTAGCGCGCCGTGCTCGGCGGCAATGTAGTGGCTGCCGATCAGCAGTGAGAAGGCAAGCAGGCTGCGGGCCTCGGCCTCGCCGGGGTCGGGGCACACCATGCCGAACAGCGCTCGCAGATGGCCCATGCGCTGGTTGTCGATGCGCCGGAGGCGCTCGGCGACCGCCTGGTCACGGCGGGCCCAATCGCGGATGGCGAGGTCGGTCTGCACAACGCCGGGGGAGGTGAGCGCGAACAGCCGCCGTATCGTGGCGGTAAGGTCACCGCCCTCGCTTACCAGGCGCTCGGCCACGTCCTCGGTGGTTGCCCGCTCCCAGGTATCGAGCATCTCCGCCAGCAGCGCCTGGCGGTCTTCGAAGTGCCAGTAGAAGCCGCCCCTGGTGACGCCGAGTCCCGCTGCCAGTGATTCGATCCGGACGGCGTCCGGGCCGCCAGCCCCAAGCGCCCGGAGGCCTTGCTTGATCCATTCGCTGCGCGGGGTGCGAACCGGGGGCGCCATCGCGTTCCCTCTCGTTCCGATGCCGCGTTGACACCTGTTGCCGATGCGGCCTAGCCTCGATCCATACATTAATGTATGGATCGATCCGATGACGTTCAACCTGGACGGCACATGAGCGACTTCCAGACCATTCGTTACCGGCGCGAGGGCGACGTCGGCACGCTGACCCTGGCCCGTCCCGCCAAGCGGAATGCGCAGAACCCGCTGATGTGGTGGGAGCTCACCCGCCTCGGTGCCGAGCTGCTGCCCGACGACACCCTGCGCTGCCTGGTGGTGACCGGGGACGGGCCGGCCTTCTCGGCCGGCATCGACCTGGTCGAGGGCATGGCCGGGCTGCTGGCCAGCTGGGCGGAGCGGCCCGCCGGCGGGCTCACGGTGGACGAGGGCATGGCCGCCGCCGGGGTGTTCAGCTGGATCCCAAGCCTGGGCTGCGCGAGCGTCGCGGCCGTGCGCGGTCACGCCTACGGCGCCGGGCTGCAGCTTGCCCTGGCGTGCGACTTCCGTATCTTCGCCGAGGGCACGAAGGTAGGCCTCCCGGAAACCCGCTTCGGGCTGCTGCCCGATATGGGCGCCACCGTCCGGCTGCCCCGGATCGTCGGTGAGAGTCGCGCCCGCGAGCTGATCCTGCTGGGCGACACCATCGACGCCGCCGAGGCGCTGCGGATCGGGCTGGCCAACCGCGTGGTTCCCGGCGACGATCTCGACGCCGACGCCGCCGAGTTGGCGGGGCGCCTGGCAGCCCAGCCGCCGCTGGCGGTGCGCGGCGCGCGGCGGGCGATCGACGCGGCCTGGCACTGCGCCCCCGAGGATGCCTTCCGGCTGGCCCTCGAGGCGCAGATCCGCTGCCTGCAGTCCGAGGACTTCAAGGAGGGCCTCCGGGCGCTGACCGAAGGCCGGACGCCGCGGTGGCAGGGCCGCTGACCGGACACGCGCTGAGCCACCGCCAGACCGCTTGACTTGGAGCGCGCTCTAAACCGTAGCCTCGCGATCATGACTGCTTCTTCGCTGAAAGTGCTGGTGACCGGTGGGACGAGCGGCCTGGGCCTCGCGATGGCCTCCGCGCTGGCCGCGGCGGGGGCGACGGTCGCGCTGACCGGCCGGTCCGCCGCGCGTGCGGCCGCGGTCGCCGCGAAGCTGCCGGGCGCGGCCGGCATCGAGCTGGATGTGCGCGACGAGTCTTCGGTGGCCCGGGCGGTCGGCCAGGCGTGGTCTCGGCTCGGCGGCATCGACATGCTGGTGAACAACGCCGGGATCGGCATGCGCACGGTCAACCCGCGCTTCATGACGCACCCGCAGGGTTTCTGGGAGGTGCCGCCCGACGGCTTCCGTGCGGTGATCGAGACCAATCTGACCGGCTACTTCCTGGTGGCGCGCGAGGTCACGCCGCGGATGCTGGCCGCGGGCGGCGGCCGCATCGTCAACATCTCGGTAAACCATTCGACCATGCACCGGGCCGGGTTCGTCCCCTACGGGCCGTCGCGCGCCGGCAGCGAGGCGCTGTCCCGGATCATGGCCGCCGACCTGCGGGACACCGGCGTCACCGTCAACCTGCTGCTGCCCGGGGGCGCGACCGCCACCGGCATGCTGCCGCCCGTCGCCCTGCCCGAGGGCCAGGAGCTGCTCGAGCCCGCCGTGATGGGCCCGCCCATCGTGTGGCTGGCTTCGGACGAGGCGGCCGGGGTGCACGACGAGCGCATCGTCGCCACCGAATTCGAGCGCTGGCTGCGCGACCGGGAG
>JASHPR010000030.1 GCA_030038015.1 Streptosporangiaceae bacterium | reverse complement strand
CCGCAGGCCAGCCCGCAGGTTCCAGCCGGCGGCCCACCGGCCCGTCCTGAGCCGCCGCCTACGCGTGCACCTGCGGGCGGCGGCCGGCCCACGGCGCGGCCTGCTCGAGCTGGCTGGCCACCCGGACCAGCACGTCCTCGCGGCCGTAGGCGGCCACGAGCTGCACGCCGACCGGCAGCCCGCCGGGGGTCCAGTGCAGCGGCAGGGTCACGGCCGGCTGGCCGGTCATGTTGAACTGCGCGGTGTACGGGATGAAGCTGACCACCCGCCTGCCCTCGCCCTCGGGGCCCTCCGCGGTGAACCAGCCGAGTTCCGGCGGGGGCGCGCCCAGGGTCGGCGTGAGGAGCAGGTCGTGGCCGGTCCACCAGGACCCCATCTGCCGCACCCACATCCCGAGCCATGTCCGGCTCTCCAGGTACGTCACCGCGTCCATGGCCGCGCCGATCCGGCGGTACACGGCGTTGCGCGGCTCGATCTCGTCCTCGCCGATCGGGCGGCCGAGCAGCGTCTCGAATACGCGGAACGTCGCCTCGGTGTCGGCGGCGATGATCGTGGTGAAGTGCTGCACGAACGACTCGTCGAACATGGCATCCGGCGCGGAGGGCTCCACGTGATGGCCGAGGTCCTCCAGCAGCCGGACGGCGACGGCGACAGCGGCGCGGCACTCGGGGTCGTCCAGGTAGCCCTCGGCGCCGGGCCGGTCCAGGAACCCGATCCGCAGCCGCCCCGGGTCGGCGCCGACCTCCTCGCGCAGCGGGCGCGGCAGCGGCGGGGGGTAGTACGGCTCGCCGGGGTGCCAGGAGCTGATCACGTCCAGGATGGCGGCCGCGTCGCGGACGCTCCTGGTCACCACGCCGTCGATCGTGCCGCCGGCCCAGCCCTCCCCGATCATGGGGCCCTGGCTGACCCGGGCGCGGTTGGGCTTGAGCCCTACCAGCCCGCACTCGCTGGCCGGGATGCGGATCGACCCGCCGCCATCGTTGGCGTGCGCGGCCGGCACCATGCCGCTGGCCACCGCCGCGGCCGAGCCCCCGGACGAGCCGCCGGTGGAGTGGCCGGGATCCCACGGGTTGCGGGCCGGGGGGAAGCTCATGGGCTCGGTGGTCACCGTGGTGCCCATCTCCGGCACGTTCGTGCGGCCCAGCGGGACAAAGCCGGCCGCCAGGAACGACTCCGCCAGGAAGGACGTGACCGGGATCGGCTGGTCGCGCATGGGGCCGACGCCGAACGCGGTCACCTCGCCGGCCACCGTGCAGCCGAGGTCCTTGAACAGGAACGGCACGCCGCGGAACGGCCCGTCGGGAAGGTCGCCGGCGGCTTCCGCCCGCGCCTGCTCGAACCTGGTCCTGATCACGGCATCGAGCTTCGGGTTCAGCTCCTCGATCCGGCCGATGGCCGCATCAACGAGCTCCACGGGGCTGGCCTCGCCGCTGCGGACCAGCTCAGCCTGGGCGGTGGCGTCCAGCCACGTCAAATCGGTCATAGCCGAACGCTACTCGCCCGCGCCCGCATCCCCTAGTGGCGCGGGCGCAGGATTGGTTGCGCCATCATGGCGGCATGGCCAGCGATTACCGCGTGTACAGCGACCTCGCCGGGTGGTGGCCGCTGATCTCGCCCCCAGAGGAGTACGCCGAGGAGGCCGTACACCTGGCCGACGTGTTCGGCTCGGCCACGATCGCTGTGCGCGAGGTGCTCGACCTGGGCAGCGGGGGCGGCGGCGTTGCCGTCCACCTGAAGGACCGGTTCGCCCTGACGCTCGTCGACCTGTCCGGAGAGATGCTGGACGTGTCGCGACGGCTCAACCCGGAGTGCGAGCACATCCAGGGTGACATGCGCACGATCCGGCTCGGCCGCGCCTTCGACGCGGTCCTGGTGCACGACGCCGTCGACTACATGACGTGCGAGGAGGACCTGCGGCAGGTGATCGAGACCGCGTTCGTGCACTGCCGTCCCGGGGGCATGGCGGTGTTCGTGCCCGACCACGTGGCCGACACGTTCCGCGAGGGAGCCGGCGGCGGCGGCAGCAGCGACGCCACTGGGCGCCGGGCCAGCTTCCGCGAGCACATCTGGGACCCCAACCCGGCCGACGACTGGGTGCAGGCCGAGTACGAGTTCGTGCTGCGGTCGGCCGACGCGACCGTCCAGGTCGTGCGGGAGAAGCACCGGCTCGGCGCGTTCAGCTGCGCCACCTGGCTCCGCCTGCTCGCCGGCGCCGGCTTCGGCACCGTCACCACCGAAGGCCCCCGCACCGGGATGCGCGGCACCCTGTTCGCCGCCCGGCGGCCATAAAGATGGCCTAACCGGATCTCACCCATCAACGGGAGCGGCGGGCGCTGCGACGTGGCCGCGGCTGGTGACGCGCATTTACCGCTAACCTGCTTAGCTACAGCTCCCGACCGTGCGTGAGATCGCGGATCAGTACGGGGTGAGCATCGCGACCGCCCGGAAGGCGCTGGCAGTGTTGGCCGGTGCCGGGCTGATCGTGGTCACGCCTGGGTGGGAGTGCTCCGCACGGAGTCTCGGTGCTTACCTGGGGAAGCACCGACGGACGAGCCAGGCCTTTCCCGGCTGATCCAAGGCGCGAAAGGAAGTAAGCGCGGATGCCGGCACTGCCTGATTTCCGGCTGGAGGCGTACTTCTCCCGCTGGGAGTTCGCCGCCCGGCACAACCTCACGGCGTCGGACGCCCAGACGATGTCGCTCGCCGGGCTGCTGGACCTGGCCGACGACGACGGGCGTGCCCGGTGGGAGTCGCTGCACCTCGGCTACACCGAGACCTACGGCCTGCCCGCCCTGCGCGCCGCGATCGCCGTCACTTACGACACCCTCGCCGCCGAGGACGTTCTCTGCTTCGCCGGGGCCGAGGAGGCCATCTACCTGGCGATGCAGGTGCTGCTCGGGCCCGGCGACCACGCCGTCGTGGTGACGCCGAACTACCAGGCCGCCGAGACCGTCCCCCTGTCGATCTGCGACGTCACCGGGGTGGCCCTGCGGCCCGAGGACGGCTGGGCCCTGGACCTGGACGCCGTCGAGCGGGCGCTCAGGCCCGCGACCAGGGTGGTGTCGGTCAACTTCCCGAACAACCCCACGGGCGCGGTCCCGGACGAGGGCACCTGGCGTGAGCTGGTCCGGCTGTGCGACGGCCGCGGCATCCGCCTGTTCAGCGACGAGGTCTACCGGGGCCTGGAGCTCGGCCCGCGGCGGCCGCTGCCGCAGGCCGCCGACCTGTCGCCCGCCGCGATGTCGCTGGGCGTGCTCTCCAAGGCCTACGGCCTGCCCGGCCTGCGGATCGGCTGGATCGCCTGCCGGGACCGGGACCTGCTCGGCCGGCTGGAGCACGCCAAGCACTACACCACCATCTGCAGCTCGGCGCCGAGCGAGGTCCTCGGCCTGATCGCGGTGCGGGCCCGCGACCACATCCTCGGCCGGAACCGGCGCATCGTCGCGGAGAACATCCCGGTCTTCGACGCGTTCTTCGCCCGGTTCCCCGGCCTGTTCGAGTGGTCGCCGCCGCAGGGCGGCTGCGTCTGCTACCCCCGCTACCTGGGCGCGGACGGCATCGAGGCGATGTGCACCGGCCTGGTGGAGCAGGAGGGGGTGCTGCTGCTCCCGGCGAGCATCTACCGCTCGGCGCTGACCCCCACGCCCGCCGACCGGTTCCGGATCGGGGTCGGGCGCCTCGGGCCGCAGGAGGCTCTCGACCGCTGGGCCGCCTGGCTGGAGAAGCGCCGGTGACCGGCAGCCCGGCAGGACCGCTCGCCGCGGCGGGCCGCCGGGCGTGACCGCCATCGCGAGCGCGCGGGCGGTGGGCGCCGGCCAGTGTGGCATCTGCGGGCGCCCGGTCGGTGCGTACGGCCGGCACATCCCCGATGAGGTGCGCGCCAGGGTTAC
The DNA here is from genome assembly GCA_030038015.1 of Streptosporangiaceae bacterium. GTDB lineage: Bacteria > Actinomycetota > Actinomycetes > Streptosporangiales > Streptosporangiaceae > JASHPR01. The sequence goes on along the minus strand of JASHPR010000030.1, from coordinate 1,710 downwards.
GGGCGCCTTCCAGGCCGTGAACTACGGCACCCGGCCACTGGGCGCTTTGGCGGCTGGCGGCCTTGCCACGCTCATCGGACTGCGCCCCACGCTCTGGCTGACCGCCGGTGGAGCGACCCTCGGCTTCCTGTGGCTCCTGCCTTCGCCTTTGCCCTGGTTCCGGATGCCCGGCACAAGCGCGGCTATTCCGGCCAGCGCCCCGTCCTCCTAAGAGCCTGCTTGAAACCTGGGGCATAACCGGCTGCCAGCCGCAAGGCGTCACGTCGCCTCGGTCTGTAGCATCTCGGCAACGGGTCGCCGGAGGCCGATCTTTGCCGGGACGCTGGTGAGCGCCGCGATGACGAGCACGGTTCCGAGGACTGCGGCGACCAGCCAGGGCGCTGGCGGCAGGCCATTCAGGTGGTGTGCCGCGATCTTGAACAGGCCGATGCCGAGTGGGAGTCCGAGGATCGCGCCGGGCAGCGCGGGGATGACCTGCGCCATGACCAGCCCGGCTCGGACTTGCTGGGGGGTTGCACCCAGCGCGAGCGTCACAGCGGAGGCGCGTCTGGCGTCGAGGACCGTCGCCATGGCGGCGAAGATCGCTGTGAGCGCGGCCAGGGTGACCAGCGAGATCGTGATGGCGGTCAGCACCTGCTCCGCTCGGGGGATGTCCGGGTTGACAAGCCCGCCCGACCTCCCGAAGTGAGCGAGCGTGTTGTCGACGGCGGCGTGGATGGCGAGCGCGGCGACGAGGCCCATGACGGTGACGGCGATGCTCGCCGCGCTGAGGATGGCGCGCCGTGGCCGGCGGGCGACGAGGCGCAGCCCGAGCAGCGCTGGCACGGGCAGCTTCCGTGACAGCCGTATCAGCGAATCCCGCCGCTTCGGCGGGTGAGGCGCGTCGGCGAGCGCGCTGACCGTGCTCATCCGCGCGGCACGGATCGCGGGAACGAGAGTCGATGCGAGCGCCACGGCGAGCGAAACGGCGAGGGCAATGACGACCGTGACGAGCGTGAGCGGCGGCGCTCCCGGTGCACCGATGAGTTCAGCCTCGGGTTTGGACAGGAGCGGGGCCGCACGCCAGCCGGCCAGCAGTCCGGCGAAGGCCGCGACGAGCGCCAGGAAGAGGTTCTCGGCCAGGAAGGTCGCCGCGACCAGGGCCGGCGTGCCGCCAGTGGCCTTCAACAGTCCGACCCGCCGGGTGCCTTCCGCTAGGCGGCCACCGACGAGGACGGCCACGCTCGCGAGCGCGAGCACGCCGAGCAGCGTGGCGCCGGTAAAGAGGAAGGCCTGGTCGGTGCGCAGGAAGCTGGCGTCCACGTAGGCGGTCACTGTCCATGAGGTGAGGAACGGGGAGGATGCGTTGTTGCTGCTATGAGTGTTTACAAACGCGTTGACCGCGCGTGGCGACGCGCCGGACAGCTTGAGGTTCGAGATGTATGACAGCGGGTCCGCCTTGGTGGCGAGGCTGCGCGCCGCCGCTTCGGTGGCCCATATCAGGCTCATACCCGGGAAGCCACGGAACGCCGCGGTGACGGCGAAGCCGACCACCTGGAAGGGGTGACCGTTCAGCGTGATCGTCTGGCCGAGACGCAGGTTCGCCGCCTGGGCAAAGGACCGCTCGACCACCACGCCCCCAGGCCGGATCCACGTCCCGTCCGTCACCTTGGGCTGGTCGACCGCAGCCACGCCAGGCTCACGTCCTTCGACCTCCACTGAGGTAACGAT
>JASHPR010000384.1 GCA_030038015.1 Streptosporangiaceae bacterium | reverse complement strand
TGCGAGCGCGGGCAGGTGCAGGTTGACCAGCTTGATCGTGGCCGGGCCGCCGTGGCGGGTACCGTGGTCGCCGGGCCGTTGGACGCGGTAGGAGCTGTGGCGGGCTCGTTTGACGACCCTCGGGTAGGTCCGGTGCCGGCGCTCGGGGTTGAGGTGCTTTTTGCGGGTGATGTCAGCCATCACCGTGGCGAGGATGCGCTCTGGTGCTCAGGGGGGGAAGGCCGCCGGGTCGGCGGCCCGGCGGCGGGCGCCGACGGCAGCCCGCACTGGTCCCGCGTGTGGCCGACGACGCAGGACCACCCCCGTCACCGCGGGCTCGAGCTCTGGATGGCCAGCTGCGGCTATCAGATTGTCAGCGGGCCGGGGAGCTGGTCCGCCTTGTGTGAGGGCTAGAGCCGCGCAGGTCACGCCCTCCATTCGCGGGGCCGCCAGCGGTCTCCCGGTCACCGGATGCGAAACTCGCAGTCATGGCTGACACCGACGGCAATCCCGAGGACGAGTACGCGGACGACGAGTACGCCGATCACGACGCCGAGGACCTAGAAGAGCCGTTTGTGTCCACCCGGATCCCCGATGACGAGCCCGAGGCCGACGTGCTCGAGCAGCGGCAGGAAGTGCCGTACGACCAGGATCAGGACGAGCCGTGGTGGGACCAGGGCAAGGAGGAACACGAGGACGAAGTCGAATACGACGAGGGCGAGTAACGACGGGTCACCCGCCGCGGCCACGGCGTTCAGGAAGGCGTCCAGCTTTCCCGCCTTAGCGCCGTCACGGGCCCGGCGCATCCGTCCATCACCCGCGGGCGATCGGCCCGTCCGGGGCCAGGCCGAACCGGCGCAATCGCTCCGCCTCCTGGTCCCGGTCCTGCCACACATCAGCAAGTTGGCCCGTCGGTAGTGTCGTGTGGACGTGGTCCTTTTACCCGGCCTGCCTCGCGTGCCGGCAGATTCTGGGCGTGGAACGGGTCGTGGAACGGCGCGGCGGGAATCCCAGCGCCGCCAGTGCGGTCAGTGCGATCTGCCGTGCAATCGTTGCTGCTAGTGCGTACAGTGCATGGCGCCGTGGTTATGGTAGGAGAATGAGGTGTGTCTGACTTAACGAGCCAGGGCGGGGTGGTAATACCCGGCCACGGGCGGCTCGTGGTCACTGGTTCTCCTCGGGGGTGGTGTTCCGACGGTATGCGATGCGGTCCAGCCGCGCTTGGGTGAGCCCGTCGCGGCGGGCCTGGCGGATCGCCTCGCCTCGGCCTTCGTGCTCGTCGTCGGGGGTGACGTATCCGATGGACGCGTGCAGCCGGACCGAGTTGTACTCGGCCCGGACGTGGTCGAGTTCAATGTCGAGCTCGCCGGGGTCGCGGATCTTCTCCAGGTGCGGCCATTCGCCCTTGACGTGGCCGAACAGGGTCTCGATCCAGGCCTGGTCTTGCGGGGTGTGCGGGCGGCCGAACTGCTGGGCGATCGCCACCCCGGCCATGAACTCCCGGGTGGTGACCGATCGCATCTGCGGGCCGTTGCCGCTGATGGCCAGCAGCAGCGGCACCTGCCCGGCCCCGGCCAGCCCGTGCACGGCGTCGCGGTCGCCGCTGGCGATCGCCTCGCGCAGCGCCGCGGTGGCCAGCTCATCGGCGGCCTCGAGCAGGTCCTCGGCGTCCAGGGCGGCCAGGAAGCAGGCCCCGGCCTGGGTGGAGGACTCCTCGGCGCTGGTCAGCGTGGCCAGCCACTTGCGGGACACGACATCGAGGATGGCGATCGAGGCGCGCCGGGCCCGGGTCCAGTGGGTGAAGTCATACGCCCAGATGGAGTTCGGCTTCCAGGTCAGCCAGTCCGGCCACGGGCTGCGCGGGATGGGTTCCCGCGGCGGCGGGCCCTCGATGACCAGGCCTTCTTCGGCCAGCACCCGGCGCACGGTGGACCCGGACACGTGCACCAGGCCGAGCCGGGAGCCGCGGTGGGCCAGCTTGCGATGACTGCGGTCGATCTCGTGCCAGTCCTCGAACAAGCCGGTGATCGCCTCCCGCTCCCAGGCCAGCAGGCCGTGCACCGGGTGCCCGCCGGGCGGGCGGTCCTCCAGCTGCCCGGCGCCGCGGCGCTGCGCCCAGCGGGCCGCCCGCATGTCATCCAGGCCCAGCAGCGCACACGCCCGCCTGACCGGCCAGCCGCCCCCGGCGGCGGCGTGATCGATCAGGCCCAGCAGGCCGGCCTTGACGGTCGCGTCCACCCGAACCGGGACCGGGCCAGCCGTCAGTCCCAGCTCGATTTTCCCTGGTGCAGGTGCAGCACCACGGCCTGCTCGGTGACGGTCGCGCGCAGCCGCTCGATCTCCTCCCGCGCGGCCGCCAGCTCGGCGGCCTCCGCGGTCATGCCCGGCCTCCCAGGCACCGAAGCCGACAGCGCATCCAGGGCGCCCCGCCTGGCGACCTGGCAGATGTGCGTCACGGTCGACCGGTCGACCTTCCACTTCGCGGCGGCCTCCCGCTGAGTGGCCTGCCCGGTCAGCACCGACACGAAGATCTCGTACTTCTCCGACGGCGCCAGCCGCCGCCGGGACCTGGATGAGGGCTTGAGGGTGGCGGAGTTCACGCTCCGATCCGACATGGTGATCAGCCTCCAGACTGGTATGACACGCCGTCTGGTGGCTGGGTATTTTCTTCCGCTCCTGTCTCACGAAGTCAGACGCAAAGCA
>JASHPR010000029.1 GCA_030038015.1 Streptosporangiaceae bacterium | reverse complement strand
AGCGACAAGTCGCGCACGGACGCGCACCGCTTCTACCAGCGGCTCGGCTTTGTCGCGTCGCACGAGGGGATGAAGCTCGCGCTCTAGGCGCCGCTCCTCCCGGCGCGCCCGGCCGCCAGCCTGGCCGCCCGGGTCGTCAGGTACTGCCGCTCGCGCAGGTTCGCCGTGCGGGCCGCTGCGGCACGGAACTCGGCGATTGCGGCCTTCTCGGCGCCGGCCTGCTCCAGCAGGTGGGCGCGCACCGAGTGCAGCCTGTGGTGGTCGCCGGGCCGGTCGCCAAGGCCGCCGGTCAGCGCGAGGCCGGCGTCGGCACCGTGCGCCATGGCGGCGGCGACGGCCCGGTTGAGCCTGGCCATCGGGTTGCCGGTGATCGATTCGAGCAGGCTGTACAGCGTCAGGATCCGGGGCCAGTCGGTGTCGGCGTGGCGGGCGGCCTGGTCGTGCAGGGCCGCGACCGACGCCTGGATCTGGTACTCGCCGATGCGTCCCCGCCGGTGGCTTGCGGCGGGGTCATCCGCGGTCACAGCTCTGGGTCTGGGGCGCTGAGCACCTGGCGCACCTCGATCGGCTGCCGGATCGGCACCCCGTCAGGCCCGGGCGCCGCCGACGCCCGGGCGGCGATCTCGATCGCCCGGGCGAGCGTGTCCACGTCCACCATCCGGTAGCCGGCCAGCAGTTCCTTGGACTCCGGGTACGGGCCGTCGGTGACCACCGGTGCGCCGGTCCCATCGCTGACCACGAACTTGGCCAGCTCGGGCCCGGCCAGCCCCTGCGCGTCGACGAGCTCCCCGAGGCTGGCGAGCTCGGCGTTGAGCGCCTGCTGGAACTCGATGTGGGCCTTGATGTCCTCGGGGCTCCACTCCGTCATCGGCGCGCAGCCCGACTCGACCTGCCCGTAGTTCTGCAGCAGCATGAATCGCATCGCTCCATCCTCCCTGGTCATGCGGCGCCCGTCAGCACCGCTCACCCAGGTGTCACCGCCGCGATCCGGTTTTCGACATCACCCGGCGGTGACTTTTGCCCGGACGCCCAGCCGGCTGTGGGGCGGGCAGCGCGTCGCCGGTCTCGAGCAGCGTCTTGAGGCTGGCCAGGATGACCGGCCAGCCTTCGGTGACCCCCCGCCGCCTCGCACCTCGCTCGCAGGGCGAAATGTGGGCGGCAGCGGCTGTGCGCACAGCCGCGCGTGACCACTGATCGTGCCGACGCGGCGTACTGCGCGGCGCGGTGGCACGCGCCGCGGGCCGCGACGCGCGGCGGGCTGGCACTGGGCGCGGGCCCGCAGTCTCCTCCGGGAATGGTTGGCGTCGAGGCGGGGTTCTGGTATACAGGTAGCTGAAATCCGCTGTAGCGGTAAGCGGCCTTTCTGCCGGCCGCCTGACGATTCCGTCACGCAAAGCGTTTCTTTCGCGTTAGAGAACCCGTTATCCCGGGTCGCGAAGCCCTGGCAGCAGCGTGAGCCGCTGCAGTGCTCATTCCCGGCGAATTCCCTGGCGGCGCGTTTCCCGGCGTCGCCGCGGCCCCATCCGAGCGTGCCCGAATTAAGGCCCTGGCAGAGCCATACCTCCGGAAGGAAATCCCATGACAACCATGACCGAACTCCCGGCGCGAGCGGCCCGGAGACGCACTCGCACCAGTACGCCCGCGCCGGCCGGCGCCGGCGCCACCCCGGCAGCCACGGACACCGGGGCAGCCACGGACAGCACCGCGACGCAGGCCGGCCAGCCGCCGGCGATCCCGGTGGCCGGAATCGTTGACCTCAGCGAGGGCCGGGCGCTGATCCGCACCTCCGGCTACCGGAAGGGCCGCGAGGACGTCTCCGTGAGCCACGCCCAGGTCCGCCAGTACGGGCTGCGGCGTGGAGATCACGTCGCCGGAACCGCCCGGCCGGACCAGGAGGGGAACGACCGGCGCTCCCGCAATCCGAAGAACGGCCAGCGGTCACTGGCCACGGTGGAAGCCGTCAACGGCGATCCGCCGGAGCAGGCCCGCTGCCGCCCCAGCTTCGATGAGCTGACGCCCGTCTACCCCACTGAGCGGCTCCGGCTGGAAGAAGGTTCCGCGTCGCCCACGGCGCGGATCATCGATCTGGTCAGCCCCATCGGCAAGGGCCAGCGGGGCATGATCGTGTCCCCGCCGAAGGTCGGCAAGACAATGGTGCTGAAGGCGATCGCCACCGCCATCGCCGCCAGCCATCCCGAGGTGCACCTGATGCTCGTGCTGGTGGGCGAGCGGCCCGAAGAAGTCACCGACCTGCGGCGGTCGGTCGGCGGCGAAGTGATCTACTCCACGTTCGACCAGTCCGCCAGCGATCACATCATGGTCGCCGAGCTGGCGATCGAGCGCGCCAAGCGCCTCGTCGAACTCGGCCAGGACGTCGTCGTCCTGCTCGATTCCATCACCAGGCTCGGCCGCGCCTACAACCTCGCCGCCCCGGCGAGCAGCCGGGTACTGGCCGGCGGGGTGGCCACGTCCGCGCTGCAGCCGCCCCGCCAGTTCCTCGGTGCCGCCCGCAACACAGAAGAGGCCGGCTCGCTGACGATCCTGTGCTCGGCGCTGGTGGAGACCGGCTCCCGCATGGACGACGTGTTCTTCGAGGAGTTCAAGGGCACCGGCAACATGGAACTGCGGCTGCGCCGCGACTTCGCCGAGCGGCGCATTTTCCCGGCGGTCGACATAGCGCCGTCCGGGACCCGCCGTGACGACCTGCTGATGCCGGGCGAGGAGCGCGCCGCCGTCGACAGCCTGCGCCGGGCGCTGGCCGCGCTCGATCCGCAGCAGGCTCTCGAGCTGCTCCTCGACAAGACCCGCAGCACCGCGTCGAACCAGGAGTTCCTGCGAGAGGTCCGGCGCAGCACCCAGCCGCGCCCGCATGCCGAGCGCCTCACCGCCTGACACCGGATCACCCAAGCCCGGATGCGCCCGTCCTCGGATGGCCCGCAGGCCGCTCATCCCGGTCCCGCCTCACCGGGCCCTGCCACCGGGCGCACGCTGACCGCGTGCCGCCGCGCGAGCTCACGGTAGCGGCCAGGGTTGTCCTCAACCCACCGCTTCGCCTCGCCGGCGACCTCTCCGGCGACCCGGGCGGGCACCCCGACGGCGAGCATGCCCTCCGGGATGGTCATCCCGGGCGGGACCGTGCAGCCCGCAGCCACAAGCGCGCTCCGGCCCACCACCGCACCGTCGAGCACGGTGGCGCCGTTGCCGACCAGCGCCTCCTCGTGGATGATCGCGCCGTGCACCACGCACAGATGGCCGATGGTCGCCCCCTCGCCGATTTCGGTGATCGGGTCGCTGCCCCCGTGCAGGACGGAGCCGTCCTGCACGTTGGCGCCTCGCCGCACCACGATCGGCCCGAAGTCAGCGCGCAGCACCGCCCCGTACCAGATGGAGGCGCCGGCTTCGACCCGCACATCCCCGACCAGGGTGGCGGTCGGCGCGATCCACGCTTCGGGGCTGACCTTGGGCGCACGGCCTTCAAAAGCGAACAGGGGCATCCGCCCATGATGCACCGGCTGCCGGCGGCCGTGGCCGGCGCCCGGTCACCGCTCGGCCGCTGACTCGGCGGCCTGGCCGGGCGCCGCGGCGATGCTCGTGGCCCACCGGGTCTCGACGTTCCCCCACCGCCAGTAGGCAAGCGCCACCGCCCAGACGGCAACGAACAGGGCTGCGATGCAGAACCCGGCGACGTTGATGTTGAAATTGGCCATCAGCCCCCAGAACGCGCCGTGCAGGTGCACCTCCGTGGTCAGCACGCCGAGGATCTCGATGGTGCCGATGATGAACGCCGCGCCGATCGACAGCCCGGTGATCACCAGGTTGTAGTACACCTTGCGAACCGGCCGGGCGAACGCCCAGCCGTAGGCGAAATTCATGAAGCAGCCGTCCAGGCTGTCGAACAGCATCATGCCGCCGGAGAACAGGAACGGCAGCGCAAGCACCGCGTAGTACGGCAGGCCCTGGATCGCCGCGTAGGCCGTCGCCGCGAGCAGGACCACCTCGGTGGCGGTGTCGAAGCCGATGCCGAACACCAGCCCGACGAAAAACAGCTGCCAGGTGTGGTTGATCGAGCGCATGAACCGGCCGAAGAACCGGTACATCAGCCCGCGCGCCTGCAGCTGCGCCTCGAGGTCGGCCTCGTCATAGGCACCGCGGCGCATCTCGCGGAACACCTTGAAAATCCCCGAGAGGACGATCAGGTTCAGCAGCGCGATGAGGTACAGGAACCCGGCCGAGACCACCGTCCCGGCCGCCCCGCCGGCCGTCTCGTAAGCCGAGGTGGGGTCCACCATGGCGCCGAACACCGCCCGCGCGGCCATGGTGATGCCCACGCCGACGGCCACGATGATCGTCGAATGGCCGAAGGAGAAGAAGAACCCCGTGCCCAGCGGGCGCTTGCCGTCGGCCATCAGCTTGCGCGTGGTGTTGTCGATGCAGGAGATGTGGTCGGCGTCGAACGCGTGCCGGAAGCCGAGGAACCACGCGGTGATCGCGACCCCGAACCCCACGCCCAGCCCCCGGCTGCCGCCCACCCCCTGGTAGACGAAGTGATGCGGCATCACGCACAGCGCGTAGATGCCCCAGCCCAGCGTGTTGACCGCCAGGATGAACAGGAACATCGCAGACAGCCGGGCCCAGTCGCCACCCGAGAGCTCCGCCCGCACTGCCCCGAAACGTGATGCCGTCACTGCCGAACCGCCCTTCACCCGAGGACTGATGTCCGCTGCACGCCGGGCCAGGCGACCGGACTCGTCCCCCGAGCAGGGGCTTCACCGTTGCGGGACAGTGCCGGATTCACACCGGGCTTCGCTGGACTGGCTGCCGACTCAGGCACACTGCCCGAGGCAGTCAGCACCGTACCGGCCCGCCCGATGGCCGTCAAGCCTGATTGGATGGTCAGCTATCCAGCTGAAAGTATGTCAATGCTGGGGCGGTGCACTTGCTGACCGCCGAGCATGCCGACCGCCGCGTCATCGACAGCGAGCGGGCCTGCCAGGCCATCGCCGCGCTCGCCGGCGCCGACACGATCCGGGTCCGCGCGCCCGGCAGTTAGCCCTGCTCGGCGACCCCACCCGGCTGGCCCTGCTGACCTGCATCAAAGCCGCCGGGCCGATCAGCGTCTCGGGCCTGGCCGCCGCCACGGGCAGCAACGGCACCACCGTCTCGCAGACACTGCGCTACCTGCGCGCCAGCCAGGTCGTCAGCGCCGAGCGCAACGGGCGGGTCGTCCGCTACCAGCTCGCCAGCGAGAGCGTCGCAGCCCTGCTGCACGGGATGTAGCACCATCCTCCCGGCCAGCTCATACGGCCGGGCTATTTCCGAGTGTGACCTAAGTCACATCAGTGATTGGCGAGGTTCCTGCCTTGATGTGCGCGTATGTGGTGCAGGTTAGTGATCCGACAGCACCCAGCGTGCGTGACGGCCACCAGCCCCCGCTGATTCCGTCGCCCTGAACCGCACGGCGTCCGCATGCGCTGGCCGCCAGGCCAGCAGTCGGGTGACAGCCGAGCGCAACGCAGCGCGCGACCCAAGGCTCAGCCGTGTCCCGCCCACCAGCCAGGCATCAGAAGCCCTCACGCCACTCGTCTGCCCGCCGGAACCCGGCGGAACGCCGGAACCCGCCCGAACGCTGGGACTCGCGTGCACGCTGGGACGAGCCCGCACACTGGGACGAGCCCGCACACTGGGACGAGGACGGACGCTGGGGCCCGCCCGAACGCCAGCCCGAGCGCTGGGACCAACCCGAGCGCTGGGACCAGCCCCAGCCCGAGCGCTGGGACCAGCCCGAGCGTCCCGGCGGGCACGCCAGGCACAGGAAGGCGTCACCGCCCAGGCTTCAGCAGAAGCCGGTGCGGATCGCCGCCGCCGTCGCCGGCTCGACCCTGCTCGTGTCCGCCGCCGCGCCGGTGGTCGCCCACTGGCACGGCCTGCTGGCGCACTCCGCCGCCCTGGACCAGACGGACTCCCCCAGTACCGGCGGCGCGGACGCGAGCGCGAGCATCGCGCTCCCGCAGCAGGCCGGGGCGCCGGCCGAGGACGGCCTCAGCGAGTGGGCCCTGGTGCCGGTGGCCAGGCTCACCGCGGGCCGGGAGGCCGCAGCCAGGCACAGGGCCGAAGCCACGCGCGCCGTCCCCAAGCACGCCGCGTCCCAGCCGTCCACGTCACCCCAGCCGCAGGCCACGGAGTCGTCCGCTTACCTCAACCCGCTCCGCGCGGTCGGCGACCTGGTCATGGAGCGCGTCGACATGGGGGTGGACTTCGGCGGCGCCGGCCCGGTCTACGCACTCGGCGACGGGGTTGTCACCAACGCGACCGCGGACTCGGCCGGGTGGCCAGGCGGGGGCTGGATCACCTACCAGCTCACCGACGGCCCGGACGCGGGGCTCGTGGTCTATGTCGCCGAGGACGTGACGCCGACCGTTCAAGTCGGCCAGACGGTGACGTCCTCCACCGTGATAGCGAACATGTTCAACGGCGGCGACGGCATCGAGACCGGCTGGGCGACCTCCGACGGCAGCACGGCGGAGTCGCAGATGCCAGCGGCCGGGGGCATCAGCGGGGGCGGCCCGTTCCCGACCATGGTCGGCCTCAGCTTCGAGGCGCTGCTGGAGAGCCTCGGCGTTCCCGCCGCGCCCAATGCCGACCAGCCGGGCAACGGCCTGCTGCCCGCGGGCTACCCGCCCGTCTGACCGCCGCCGGGCCACCTGACCGCCTGACCGCCGCCGGGCTACCCGCCCGCCTGACCGCCGCCGGGCCGAGCGCCCGCTTCGGCCCCCGCGGCGGCCACAATGCCTGCCCGCTCGAGCTGTTCGGCCTCCTCGGGCGGCAGGCCGGCTTCGAGCAGGATGGCCCGGTTGAGCATGATGCCGCTCATCGCCTGCACAACGGGGTCGAAGCCCGGCCGGCGGCCCAGCGGCCCGGCGCCGCCGAACACGGCGCCTCGCCGAGCAGGAAGCCGGGCATGACGGCCCAGCACGCCCCCGGCCCGGGAGAAAGCCCGCGACGGCGCAGGCCGGCGTGGCTGACGCCGCGGCCGGTGGTTCCCACCAGGACGACGTCGGCCCACCCGACCAGGCGGTCGAGCGCGGCGACGTCCCGTTCCCGCGCCGTGTCGAAGACGGCCGCGCTTGTTGCGGTCCCACACGTGCAGGCCGGCAAGGGCCGGCGATGGCCCGCCGCCCGGCTGGCAGACCTTGATCACGTCCGCGCCGAGGTCGGCCAGCAGCATGCCGGCCACCGGGCCGGCCAGCCTCGCGGTGAGGTCGGCGACCCGGACGCCGTCCAGCGCTCCGGCCAGCGGGCCCTGGCTCACCCCTCGCCGAACTGCTGGCGCACGGCGCGGAAGCCCTGCCACGTGGCGTCCAGCGCCCGCTCGATGTCGGCGTCGGTGTGCGCCGCCGAGAGGAACCAGTTGTGGCGCGGGTGAACCAGCACGCCGTGCTCGGCCACGGTGCCGCAGAACGTCTTCGCCCTGGCCAGGTTGTCGTCGCCGGCGAACCTGAGATTCGGCATCGCGGGCGGCCCGGTGAGGCTGATCTGCACGCCAGCCTCGGCCGCCTGGCGCTCGATGCCGTCCTGCAGCATGGTGCCGGTGCGCTGCATGGCGGGAACGGCGCCCTCCTCGCGGATCGCCGTGATCGTGGCGACGGCCGCCGCCATGGGGACGGCCTGGAACCAGAAGGACCCGGTCACGAAGATGCGGGAAGCCGCCTCGCTGTAGCTGGCCGATCCGAGCACGGCGGCGACCGGGTACCCGTTGCCGATGGCCTTGCTCCACGCGCTCAGGTCCGGGGCGACGCCGATCGGCTCCCAGCTGCCCCCGTCGTGCAGCCGGAAGCCGGTGCGCACCTCGTCCATGATCAGCGCCGCGCCCGCCCGGTCGCACAGCGCCCGCAGTTCGCGGGCGAACCCCGGGTCCACGAGTTCCTCGTCGAACCCCGCGTCGTGCTTGAACGGCGACACGATCACCGCCGCGGCATCCCCGCCGGCCTGGTCCATGGCGCGCCGCACGCTCGCGATGTCGTTGAACGTGTAGTAGATCAGGTTGGCCCGGTCCTCGGGGGTGACACCGTCCATGCGGAGCGTGCACCACGGCGCCGCGCCGTGATAGGCGCCCGCCGCGGCCAGCACCTTCGCGCGCCCGGTCGCGGCCCTGGCGATCGTCAGGCAGGTCGTGGTGGCGTCGGTCCCGTTCTTGGCGAACATCGCCCAGTCGGCGTGCGCCACCCGGCCGACGAGCAGTTCCGCGGCCTCGACCATGCAGGCGGCGGGCCCGGCCTGGGTGTCGCCGTCGGCGTGCTGCGCGGCGGCCGCCGCCTCGACCCCGGGGTGCTTGTACCCGAGGATCATCGGGCCGAAGCTGCACATGAGGTCGACGTACTCGTTGCCGTCCACGTCCCAGACGTGCGAGCCCAGGGACCGCTGGTAGAACTGCGGGTACTGCGGGGGCAGCGCGTTCGCGCTCATGTGCCCGTACATGCCCCCGGGGATGACCGCCCGGGCGCGCTGCCGCAGCGCGGCGTCCTGCGCCCTGGCCCGGGTCTGGCTCCGGCCGATGGTCTCGGTCACTTCTGCATCCTCCCTAGCCCGCCAGCAGTCGCCTGGCGGCTGACTCGATCCCCGCGGCATCCAGGTGATAATGCGCGTAGAGCGCGGCGGGCGGGCCGAGGATGACGTGCACGTCGGGCACGCCCAGCCTGCGGAACGCCGGGGCCAGGCCCGCGTCGGCGAGGGTCTCGGCGACGGCGGAGCCGAGCCCCCCGGTCACGTTGTGCTCCTCGACGGTGAGCACCGCGCCGGTCTCCGTCGCAGCCGCCACGATCTCGCCGGCGTCGAGCGGGTGAACGGTGTGCATGTCGATGACCCGCGCGGAGATGCCGGATGCGGCCAGCCGCTCGGCGGCGGCCAGGCAGGGGTGGACCTCGGAGCCCGTGGTGACGATCGCCAGGTCGGTTCCCTGCCGAAGCCGCGCGGCCCGGCCGATGTGGAACCCCGCCGGCGGCTCGGCGTACACCTCGGGGTCGCGGCCGCGGCCCATCCGGATGTACATGGGGCCCGGGTGGTCGAGCGATGCCCGCAGGATCGCCCTGAGCTGGTTGGCGTCCGCCGCGCAGACCACCGTGAGCTCGGCGATCGCCCGCATGATGGCCAGGTCCTCGAGGGCGTGGTGGCTGGTCCCGTAGAAGCCCAGGCTCATCCCGGAGTGGTGGGCCAGGATCCGGACCGGCATCCCCGTGTACGCGCAGTCGGTGCGGATCTGCTCGCACGCCAGCAGCGCGGCGTAGGCGGCGAACGTGGCGGCGAACGGGATCAGGCCGGCCGAGGCCATGCCGGCCGCGATCGAGATCATGTTCTGCTCGGCCACGCCCACGCTGAAGAACCGGCCGGGGTGCCGCATGCCGAAGTCGATGGTGCGGTTGGCGTGGGCCAGGTCGGCGGTGAGCACCACGATGCGGCCGTCGCTGTCGGCCAGGTCGGCGAGTTCCGCGCCGGCCACGAACGCGGGCACCGATGTCACCGAGATGCCCTTGCCCGACTTCGGGTCCTTGAGCGCCTGGGCGTCGCCCGTGCCGCGGAACAGGCCGCTCATGTCCTGCCCGGCGGGCTGCTGCGCGCCGGGACTGGCGCCGGGACGGTCAGGCACCGCTGCCTCCCGTGTCCGCCGGCTGCAGGCCCGCCTCGATCTCGGCGATGACCTCCTGGTAGTCCGCGCCGGCCAGCCGCCCGACATGCCAGCCGACATCGCCCTCCATGCGCCGGACGCCGCGCCCCTTGACCGTGTCCGCGATGATCACCTGCGGCCTCCCCCGGCCGGGCGGCTCCAGCCGGTCATACGCGTCGAGGATCGCGTCCAGGTCGTGGCCGTCGATGCGCCGCACGCTCCACCGGAAGCTGCGGAACTTGTCGGCCAGCGGCTCGATGCCCATGAGGTCCTCGGTCGGCCCGTCGATGGACAGGCGGTTGCGGTCGACGATGCAGACCAGCGAGCCGAGCCGGTAGTGGCCGGCCGCCATCGCCGCCTCCCAGACCTGGCCCTCGGCCAGTTCCCCGTCCCCGGCGATGCAGAAGGTCCGGTAGTCCCGGCCCTGCACCCGGGACGCCAGTGCCATCCCCACGCTCACCGAGAGGCCGTGGCCGAGCGACCCGGAGCTGAAGTCGATCCCGCTGATCTTCCGCATGTCGGGGTGGTCACCGAACGCGCTGCCCAGCCTGGTGTAGTCGTCGAGCAGGGCGGGGTCGAAGAACCCGACGTCGGCCAGCACCGGGTACAGGCCGATGGCCGCGTGGCCCTTGCTGAGCACCAGCCGGTCCCGGTCCGGCCAGCCGGGCTGGTCCGGCCGGTAGCTCAGCTCCGCGTAGTAGAGCGAGGCGAACAGCTCCGCCGCCGAGAAGGTGCCGGTGTAGTGACCGGCCCCGGGGATCTCCGCCAGGCGGACGGTCTCGAGCCGGATGAACTTCGCCCGGTCGGCGAGCCGCTCGACCAGCCGGGCCCGCTCAGCAGTGCCCCGTCCCGGGTAGGCCCGTCCGTCTCCCCGCACCCGCTGCTCCCGACGTACCATCGTGGACGGCTCACGTACGGTATTTGATACCGGACGTCCGTACTGGAACCCGGCCAGATTATCAAGGCATGGCCTCGCTGGAAAGCACCGCGCCCGCAACCCGCGGGCCCAGCGCGGCTTGGCTGGCTGGCCACGGTCTGACCAAGCTGGAGCGGGAGTGCCGAAAATAGTTGATCATGATCAACGCCGGCAGGAACTCGTGTCGGCCACGTGGCGCGTCATCGCCCGCACCGGGATCGTCGGCGTCACGATCCGCGAGATCGCCCGGGAGGCTGGCGTGTCGACCGGCGTGCTCGCGCACTACTTCGACGGCAAGGAAGACCTCCTCGCCGCCGCGCTCTACCGCTCTCACCAGCAGGTCTACGAACGGGTCCGGGAACGCACCCAGGGCCTGCTCGGCCTGGACGCGCTCCGCGTCGTCATGCTGGAGGCCCTGCCCCTCGACGAGCAGCGTCTGCTCGAGGCGCAGATCGAGATCAACTTTCAGTCGCTGGCCCTCGGCAACGATGCCCTGCGGGAACTGCAGCATGAGGAGTTCGAGCGGTTCTGGGATTTCCTGCACTACCGGGTCAGCGAGGCGCAGAAACTTGGCCAGCTATGGCCGGGGATGGAAGTCGATGACATCACGCACCAGCTGATGATCCTGGTCGAGGGGCTGTCCCTGGAGGCGGTCCTGTACCCGACCAGGGCCACCCCGGAGCGGCAGACCAGGACCCTGGACAGCTTCCTCGCCCGGATCAGCGCACCCGCCCCCTAACCCCGGCGCTACCACCCGGATCTCGCGGCACATCTGCCACATCCGTGGCGGCTCTTGCCGTTCTCGGTCACACTCACCCCGGGGTCCTCGTCGATGAATGTACGTTGTGCGGGGTTATAACACGCCTTTCGGTACATTCATCGTTGTCGGGGGCGGGGCGTGTGAGGTGAGGTCCCGCTTTGGCCCGCGCGGCTGCAGCGAGGACCGGAACGACACGGTCAAACCGGCCAAAGGATCTTGCTCGGGTTAGTGTTTTTAACTCACACGCGTGATATAAAACCGCCGTGAGCATCAAGGTGGGCTGGACGCTCGGGGAGCACCCCAGGCAGCGACGCGCACACCCACCCGGGCCGGGCACGCGCACAGGCCGGCGGCATGGATCCGCACCCCAGCAGACGCCATGATCCGCACCCCAGCAGATCGCACTCGCAGTCCGGCGGCACCCGGGACGGCGGCACCCGCGCAGGCACCCGGGACGGCGGCACCCGCGGAGGCCATGTCGCAGCGAGGGCGGTGCGGCAGAACGCACAGGTAGACGAGCTGCCGGGTCTTGACAGGCCGGCAGGTGCTTCCCTACCATAAGGTAAATTTTTTTAAATCTTACAATATAATTGCCTTTTAACCCGGGCGCTTCCCGGGTCGGCAGACGGGCTGCCGGTGCGCGGGCACCGGGCCGGCGGCATTGGGTGGATGCCACGGCGGGCATCAGGCTCCGCGCCGCTGCAAGGGCATTGGGTGGGTGCCGGTTCGAGTCCGGGAGGGCGCAGGAATGGGCAAGCTCGATGGGCGGGTGGCGGTCATCACCGGGGCCGGCAGCGGGCAGGGCGCGGCAGCGGCCCGGCTGTTCGCCGGCGAGGGCGCCGCGGTTGTCGTGGCGGACGTCAACGCCGACACCGGCCAGGAGGTCACCGACGAGGTGGCCAAGTCGGGCGGGCGTTGCGTGTTCGCGCATTGCGACGTCTCGGATGCCCAGCAGGTCGCAGCGGCGATCAACATGGCCACGAGCGAGTTCGGCCGGCTTGACGTCCTCTACAACAACGCGGGCCTCTGGTACTCGGCCCAGGGGAACTACCGGCCCGGCATCACGGACGGCCCTTCGCCCCTGCTGGAAGAGAACATCTGGGACCGGACGCTGGACGTCAACCTGAAGGGGACCTACCTGGGGTGCAAGTACGCCATCCCGGAGATGCAGAAGGTGGGCGGCGGGTCGATCATCAACGTGTCGAGCATCGCCGCGCTGCGGGTGGGCTCCGGTGCGTCGGATGCTTACACCGCGGCGAAGGGCGGCGTGCTGGCCATGACCCGCACGCTCGCCGTCGAGCACGCCAAATACCAGATCCGCTGCAACTGCATCTTCCCCGGTGCGATCAAGACGCCGCTGGCCGGGCCGTTCACCCCGGACTACGAGCGGGCGGTGGAGAGCCACATACCGCTGGGCCGCTGGGGGCAGCCGGAAGACGTGGCGAAGATGGCGCTGTTCCTCGCCTGCGACGACTCCAGCTGGATCACTGGGGCGTTCTTCGTGGTCGACGGCGGATACACCGCGGTATGAAGGCCGCCGCCGGCGCCGGTGGCGCCACGCTCGAAGGCCGGCTCCGCATCGGCGGCCGGGAGGTCCCGGCCGCCAGCGGCAGGACCTACACGGTGCGCAACCCGGCCAACGGATCATTCGTCGCCGAGGTGGCCGACGCGGACGACGCGGACGTGGCGCT
Organism: Streptosporangiaceae bacterium; assembly: GCA_030038015.1. Classification (GTDB taxonomy): domain Bacteria; phylum Actinomycetota; class Actinomycetes; order Streptosporangiales; family Streptosporangiaceae; genus JASHPR01. Next base: position 15,816 of record JASHPR010000029.1, on the reverse strand, counting down.
GGCCGTCTCCGCCGCCCACGCCGCGTTCGGCGACGGGATATGGCGGCGGATGCCGGCGCCCAGGCGGGGCGAGATCCTCCGGGCCGTGGCCGGGCTGATCGAGGACGCCGAAGCAGAGCTCGCCAGGCTGGAGTCGCTGTGCTCGGGCAAGCCGATCACCGACTGCCTTGCCGAGGTGCGGGCCGCGGCGCGGTACTTCCGCTTCTACGGCGCGGCCGTCGACCACATGACCGGCAAGACCATCCCGGTCAACGCCAGCGGGCTCGACTTCACACTGCGCGAGCCGATCGGGGTATGCGCGCTGATCGTCCCGTGGAACGGCCCGCTCGCGATCGCCGCCAAGAAGGCGGCACCCGCTCTGGCGGCGGGAAACTCGATCGTGCTCAAGCCGGCGCCGCCGACTCCGCTCACCGCGCTCAGGCTGGAAACGATCTGCCGCGCCGCCGGGGTCCCGGTCGGCGTGTTCAACGTGCTGACCGGATCGGAGCGCTCCCTGGGCCAGCAGCTGGTGGCTCATCCCGACGTAGCGAAGATCAGCTTCACCGGCAGCACCGAGACCGGCGTGGACATCCTCACCCGCGCCGCCGCCGGGATCAAGCGGGTCAGCCTGGAGCTGGGCGGCAAGTCGCCGAACGTGATATTCGCCGACGCCGACCTCACCGAGGTCGCCGCCTCGGCGATCGCCGCGGTCTTCGCGAACTCGGGCCAGGACTGCTGCGCCCGCAGCCGGATCATCGTGGAGCGGCCCGTGCTGGACCAGTTCGTCGAGCTGATGACCGGCCTGGCCGGCCAGGTGCCGCAGGGAGACCCGCTGGATCCCTCGGTGAAGCTCGGCAGCCTCATCTCGTCCGGCCAGCGGGACCGGGTGGTCGGGTTCATTGACCGGGCGGTGGCGGACGGGGCGGAGGTCGTGTGCGGCGGCAACGTGGTGGACCTGCCGGGGCTCGAGGCGGGCAACGCGGTCGCCCCGACCATCATCACCGGTGCGGCGGCAGACAGCGAGGTGGCCACGACCGAGGTTTTCGGGCCGGTGGCCACGGTCCTGCCGTTCGACGACGAAGCCGAGGCCATCGCGCTGGCCAACGGAACCAGGTACGGCCTCAGCGGGTCGCTGTGGACCCGGGACATCGGCCGGGCGATCCGGGTGGGGCGCGAAATAAGGTCAGGGCTGCTGAGCATAAATTCAGATACCAGTTCTTATATTCAGGCCCCGTTCGGGGGATACCGCCAGAGCGGCCTCGGAAAAGAGCAGGGGCTGGACGGTCTTTACGATTTCACCGAGGTGAAGAACATCTATGTCAGCGACCGCTGATCACACAAGGGAGAATTCCCGGGGTGTGTGAGATCCTGGCCGTCAAATGGCCCGAGCCGAGGCCGTTCGCGAGCCTCGCGGGCTGGGCCCGCGCCATGGAGTACTACGGATCCGGCCGGTTCGGGTGGGGCGTGGCGTGGCTGGAGAATGACCGCGTCGCGCGGCACAGGAACCCGGGCAGCATGGGCGACGACGAGGCGGTCGAGGGCGCGCTGGCCTCGGTCACCTCGACCCAGTTCCTGGTGCACTTCCGCAGGCCCACCCTGCTGTCCACGATCCAGATCGCCGACACGCAGCCGTTCCTGACCGACCGGCAGGACCTCGCCTTCTGCCACAACGGCCTGTTCACCGAGGCCGAGAGCTACCGCCCGGACTATGCGGGGCGCCTGTCCGGCGCCGCCGACAGCGAGATCGGCTCCCGCATGCTGCAGGACCTCATCCATTCCGGCACACCGGTGTGCGACGCGCTGGCGATCGTCCATTCCAAGCTGGGCGGGAACGCGAATCTCGCCACCCTGGACAGCAGCGGAGTGCTCGCACTTTTCAGCAAGCACGAGCGCAACCAGTTCTGGACCTTCCGCGTGGGCGACGCCGATATTGCGGCGACCGAGCTGCACTCCCCTGACGGGTCGCTGTTCAACCTGATTTTCCCCGACGCCACCGGCCGCGCCATGGTCGACGAGAGCACGGTCCTGTGAGGCGGCCATGACCACGCGCCCCGAACCCGGGTCAGGTCCCGCCGGCGGTGCCGCGCCCGGCGAGCAGGCCGGGCTGGCCGGCGTGCAGCCGCTCCGGCAGCGGCTCGGCGAGCAGGTGGCCAGCTTGCTGCTCACGGCGATCCGGCTCTACGAGTTCCTCCCCGACGAGCGGCTGCCGCCGGAGAACGAACTGTGCGCCCAGCTTGGGGTGAACCGGATGGCGGTCAGGGAAGGGCTGCGCTGGCTCGAGGATCACCAGTACATCCGGATCCAGCGGGGCCGTTACGGCGGGGCCTATGTCGTGCAGCCCGCCCTTGACGTGGCGGTCGAGCGGCTGCGCGGGATGGCCGTGAACTTCCGGCAGCTTTTCGAGTACCGGGCCGCGATCGAGCCGCTCACCGCCGAGCTTGCCGCGGAGCGGATCGGGCCGACCGAGCTGGCGCGGCTCGACCGCCTGCACGAGATGGAGATGCAGCAGCCGCCTATTGACCGGAACCGGTTCCGCGCGATCGACGTCTCCCTGCACCAGATCGTGGCAAGCGCCTGCCGGAACGACTACCTCATCGTCGCGGTCAAGGACATCCGGGTCTGGCTGGCGCCGGGCCTCGACCTGCTCGACCGCTCGGCCGAACGCCGGCAGGAATCCGTCGGCAGCCACGGGCGGCTGATCCGCTGCCTGCGCTCCGGTGACCGGGCCAGCGCGGGCGAGGTGATGCGGGCCCACATCGCGGTGACCGAGCGGGCGGTGACGGCCGCACTCTCCGCTCAGGGCTTCACCGCCGAGCCGCTGACGGGCTGAGATGAGACATCCTGTGCCAACCCCGATTGGCTCGCCAGCAGCGCCGCAGCCGCCGGGACCAGCGCCGCGTCAGCGGCGCTCCGGCGGCGAGGACCGCCTCCCGCTGCGCCTCCGGCGCGCGTCCGGCACGACCGGCGAGGTGCTTGCTGGCGCTCCGGCGCGACGCACCGCGAAGGAGGCCATGACATGAGCTGTCCGGAAGCCAGCGGCGTGGCGCCGGCGAGCGCCGAGGTGCTCAAGCGGATCGAGGCCGAGAACATCCGCAACGTCCGGCTGGTGCTGACCGACCTCTACGGGGTGCCGCGCGGCAAGGTCGTGGCGGCACGGCGGATGGAACGGGCGCTGGCCGAGGGGCACCCCTTCGCCATCCCCCTGTTCGCGTCCAACCTCTGGCAGCGGCACGCGCCGGGCGAGCACCGGTACAGCACCGACATCGGCTACCGCAACGGCGTGCTGCACCTGGACCCGCTGACCTTCACCCCGCTGCCGTGGACGCCGGCCACGGCGCACATGCTGACGGATCTGTACGACGAGGCGGGCCAGATCGTCGCCACGCCCCGGGCCGTGCTGCGCCGGGTGCTCGACGACGCCCGCTCGCTCGGCCTGGAGCCGGTCCTCGGCAGCGAGCTCGAGTTCTACGTGTACCGGCCGGACCCGGCCGAGGCGGGGTTCGCGCCGGCCTTCGGCCCGCAGTCCTGGTTCTCGGTCCACGCCGTCGGCATGGCCCAGCAGTTCGTCGACGAGCTCGACCGGGCAGCCGACCAGATGGGGCTGCAGCTTTACGAGGTGTTCAGCGAGCACGGCGCAGGCCAGTTCGAGGTGAACCTGGAGCCGGGGACCGGCCTGTACGCCATCGACCGGATGGTGGCGCTCAAGATCGCGATCAAGGAGGTCGCGCGGTCCCTGGGCCTGCGGGCCACCTTCATGGCGCGCCCGACCAGCCGCGACACGACCCCGCCCAGCGGTTACCACCTGCACCAGTCGCTGCTGAACGCGGCGGGCGAGAACCTGCTCGCCGACGAGGCCGGGGCGCACGGCCTGTCCGGCACCGCCCGGCACTACGTGGCCGGGCTGCTGGCGCACGCGCCGGGCATGACCGCGATCACCAGCCCGACGATCACCGCCTACAAGCGGTACCAGCCGGGCACCTGGGCCCCGCTGCGGATCGCCTGGGGCGTGCAGAACCGGACGGCCCTGGTGCGCGCGCTGCCGGCCGGGCAGGGCACCCGGATCGAGAACCGGCAGGGCAGCTCGGACGCGAACCCGTACCTGCTCGCCGCGGTCATGATCGCGGCCGGGGTGGACGGGATCCGGCGCCGCCTGGACCCGGGCGACCCGGCCGACGGGAACCTGTTCGAGGACGCCCGCTTCCCGCGCCTGCCCTCGAGCCCCGCGGAGAGCGTGGACGCCCTGGTCGCCGACGAGGAGCTGGCCCGGGCGCTGGGGCCCGAGTTCACCGAGACCTTCGCCGACGTGCTCCGCTTCGACTGGCAGCGCTTTCTCAGCCACGTCACCGACTGGGAGATCAACGAGTACCGCGAGATGCTCTGAGGAGACCCGTGCAGTTGCCGACGGCCAACGGCCACATCCCCGCAGGCCAGGAACGCGCCCGCCAGATCGAGGCGGAGGTCGAGCTGGCACGCGCCGACACGTTCATGCTGTCGCTGCCGCTGGTGCGGACCTTCCGGTCGGCCTACGGGCGGTCAGCGGGGCGGAAGCGGATGATCGTCATCAGGCTGGAGGACGCCGACGGCACGGCCGGGTGGGGCGAGGCGCCGGTCGCCGAGCGTCCCACGTACGGCACGGACACGGCCGAGAGCACCTGGTCGGCCCTGTCCGGCCTGCTGCTGCCGCCGGTCATCGGCCGGCCGTTCGCCGGCCCCGCCGACCTGGCGGGCTCGTGGGCCGACATCGTCGGGCAGCACTACGCCAAGAACGCCGTCGAGTCCGCGGCCTGGGCCATCGCCTCGGCGAAGCTGGGCATCCCGCTCGCCCGGCTGTGGGGCGGGGTGCGCGACGCCATTCCGGTCGGGGAGTCCTTCCCGGTCTGCGACAGCACCGCCGAGCTCCTCGCCGAGGTCGAGACCCGGCTGAAGGAAGGGTTCGCGCGGGTCAAGCTCAAGATAGCCCCGGGCTGGGACGTGACCGCGGCCGCCGCCGTGCGCGACGCCTTTCCCGGCGTGCCGCTGTCCGTGGATGCCAACTGCGGCTACTCGCCGGGCTCCGGGCCCTGGGCCGAGCTGGACGACCTCGGCCTCGTCATGATCGAGCAGCCGCTGGCCGGCGACGCGCTGATCGAGATGTCCGAGCTGCAGCAGGGCCTGCGCACCCCGCTGTGCCTTGACGAGAGCGCCTCCAGCTACAACACCACGCGGACCGCGCTGCGGATGGGAGCGGGGCGGATCGTGAACATCAAGCCGCCGCGCCTCGGCGGGCTGCTGACGAGCATGGCCGTGCACGACCTGTGCGTGGCGCAGGGGGTGCCGGCGTGGTGCGGCGGGATGCTCGAGACCGGCATCGGGCGGGGGTTCAACCTGGCGCTGGCCGCGCTGCCCGGCTTCACGCTGCACTCCGACATGTCGCCCGCCCGCCTCTTCTACGGGCAGGACCTGACCGAGCCGACCTTCGACGTCGGACCTGATGGCACGATCGCCGTTCCCACCCGGCCAGGCAACGGGTTCCCCGTGGTACCCGAGCGCGTGGCCGCCGCCGCGATTCGGAGGTGGTCCACCGGCACCAGGGCCTGAGCCGGGGCGGCGGCGCCCGGCGAGTCATCTGGCCCGGCAGAGCAGAACGGCGCCCAGGCGGAGGCCTGGCGCCGGATACCGAAAGGGAAGGCCATGGCTGTACACGAGCAGAGCGCCGATCACGGCGACGAGCAGCTGCTCACCAGATTCGGGTACCGGCAGGAGCTCAAGCGGACGCTGAAGCTCTTCTCGATCTTCGCCATATCGTTCTCCGTCATCTCGGTGACGACCGGGATCTTCACGAACTTCGCGTTCGCCACGTCAGAGTTCGGCCCCGCCTCGATCTGGCTGTGGCCGGTCGCGGCGATCGGCGCCATGATCCTTGCCTTCGTGCTCGCCGAGCTCGCGTCCCGGATACCGCTGGCCGGGTACTCCTATCAGTGGGGCGGCCGGCTGATCGGGCCGGGCTACGGCTGGTTCGTCGGCTTCAACCTGCTCTGCTGCTTCGCCCTGGCCAGCGGCGGGGAGACGCTGCTGCTGCTGTCGCCGATGATCGGCACGGTGCTGGGCCTCAACGTCAGCAACCAGACGCTCATGGTCTTCATCTCGGTCGTGGTGCTGCTGCTGGCCGGGCTGATCAACATCGTGGGCGTCCGGCTCGCGGCCCGGATCAACAACCTCTCGGTGACCACCGAGATCCTGGGCACGCTGGTCCTGGGCATCCTGCTGCTGGTCGCGTTCCTGGTCAAGCAGCCCGCGATCCACTCCGGGGGCTTCCTGTTCACCCACGGGCCGCTGCACGGGCAGGCGGCCTGGTACGCGGCCTCGCTCGCGCTGCTCATGGGCGTGTTCACGATCGGCGGGTTCGAGGCCTGCGCCGACCTGGGCGAGGAGGCCGTGGGCGTGCAGCGCACCGTCGCCCGGGCGATCATCGGCGCGGTCGCCATCTCCGGGATCGTGGGGATGGTCACGCTGATCTGCTTCGCGATCAGCATCCCGAACCTCGCTGCGGTCGCGTCCAGCCCGACGCCCATCGCCTACCTGGCGACGTACTGGTTCGGCTCGGCGTTCTCCCGGGTCTTCCTGGTCACGGTGGTGTACTCGGTGTTCTCCCTCATGGTGGTGCAGATCGCCGCGATCGGCCGGCTCATCTTCTCGCTGTCCCGGGACAACATGTTCCCCGGCTCGTCGGTGTTCGCCCGCGTCGACGCGAGGACCAGGACGCCGGTGAACGCGATTGCCCTCACCACGGTCATCTACATCCTGGTGATGGTCTTCGCCGCCGAGGAAGGCAACGCCTACGTGGACCTGATCGGCGCCACGCCGATCTTCGCCAGCTTCGTCTACCTCATGATCGTCGGCGCGTACTGGGCGCGCAGGCACCGCATCCCGAGGTCCCGGGCGTTCGACCTGGGCCGCTGGGCCAAGCCGCTGATCGTGGCGTCCATGATCTGGGAGATCGCGATCATCCTCGACTTCACCCTCCCCTCCCCGTTCCATGCTGCGGCCGAGGTCGCCGTCGTCGGCCAGCTGGTGGCCGTCGCCTGGTACTACGGCGGCCTGCGGTCGCGGCTGCGGCGCGGCACCGCCGGGCAGGCCCTGGCGATGGGCCGGCTGGCGGGCACAGAGGCCCTGGACGGCCCGGCGGTCGGGGCGGAGGCCGTGGGCCAGCCGGGCACCCCGGAAGTGGAGATGGGCGGGTGACGGCCCGGTGACCACGCCCGAGGAGACGATCAGCAGGCTCCGGCGCGAGGAGTTCCCGGTCACCGCCGAGAAGGCGTGGTTCAACACCGCGACCTACGGCCCGCTGCCCGCCAGCAACGTCCGGGCCCAGCATGCCCTGCTCGACGGGATGATGCGCGGGGTGAGCCCGCCGGGCCTCGGCCACTGGTGGGAGGGCGCCGCCGAGGTGCGGGGCAAGGTCGGCCGGTTCATCGGGTGCGACCCGGCCGACGTGGCCCTGCTGCGCAGCACCGGCGACGGCATCGCCCTGGTGTCGCTGGGGCTGGACTGGCAGCCCGGGGACGAGGTCGTGCTGTACGACCACGAGTTCCCCAGCGGGGTGTACCCGTTCCTGGCGCTGCAGCGCCGCGGGGTCCGGGTCCGGTTCGTCGAGGACCGCGGGCGGTGCCGGTTCGACGCCGCGGACGTGGCCGCGGTGATGTCCGACCGAACCCGCGTGGTCTGCGTCAGCCTCGTCAACTGCTATCACGGCTTCCGCGCCCCGGTGGAGCAGATCTCCGAGCTCTGCCGGGCGCGCGGGGCGTGGCTGCTCGTCGACGCCGTGCAGGCGGCCGGCATCCTGCCGGTCAGCGTGGCCTCGCTGGGCGCGGACCTGGTGACCGCGCACGGCTACAAGAGCCTGTGCGCCGGCTACGGGATCAGCTTCTGCTGCGTCTCGCCCCGGCTCCGCGAGTGCCTGGAGGTCGCGGCGCCGGGGTGGAAGAACATCGAGGACGCCCCGTTCATCGACCGGCAGCTCGACTACAACCTCAGGTACGCCGGCAGCGCGCGGAGGTACGAGCCCTCGGTGCAGAACCTGGCCGGCATGTACGGCCTCGGCGCGAGCATCGACCTGTTCCAGAGCACCGGGATGGAGCTGATCACCGACTGGGTGCTCGGCATCAGCCGCGCGGTGACCGAGGCGGCCGGCGCCAAGGGCTACCGGGCGGCGAGCTCGGCCTCCCCGGAGGAGATGTCCGGGATCGTGTCGGTCGAGGTGCCGGGCGGGGACGCAGCCGCGGTGTGCGCCGCGCTGGCCGAGCAGAAGGTCATCTGTGCGGTGCGCGACGGCCGGCTGCGGATATCGTGCCACCTGTTCAACGACGCCGACGACGTGGAGCGGCTGGCCAAGGCGCTGCCCTAGCCGGCCTGGCCAGACCGGCCGACCTGGCGAGCCCGGCCGGTCTGGCGGGCCTCGCCGGCCGGGCCGGCCGGCACCGGGTTCTCCCTCGCCCACTCGTGCGCGGCCGGGGACGCCACCCAGCGGATGGCGTTCGCGACGAGCCTGCGGTAGTTGGGGTTCGCGTAGGCGCTCGGCCCGTGGCCAGGCTGCAGGTACGCGACGGGGCTGGTCCCGGCGGTCTTCACCCAGCCGAGCAGCGGGCTGGCGGGCGGATGGGCCCACCCTGACCGGTCGTTGTAGCGCTTCCTGATGGCCAGCGCGGCCGAGAAGAAGTGGTCATCGGTCATCGGCGCGTCGGTGCGCAGCAGCGGCACCAGGGTGTCTTCGAGAACCGGCACCAGGTAAAGCTCGTCGGTCAGCTCAAAGCCATCCTCGACGCCCTGGCATATCGGGTGAGCGGGATCCAGCACGGAAACGTGGTGGGTCACGTCGAAGTGATAGCCGGAATCGGGCCACATTGTGCCGTGCAGCTCCCCGGGCTTGTAGAGAAACCGTCCGCCGACAATGTCGGCGTAGGCCGGCCAGCCCGGCCACGCGGACATGGCGTGGTGCAGGAAGACAAAACCCTGGCCGGCTTCCAGCATCCCGAGGAAGCGCCGCTGGAAGTCCGCTGGCGGGTCGACGTGTATTGCTTCGCCGTTCACAAACGACACGCCAGGCATGTCGTACATGACGATGGCGTCCCACTTACCGGCCTGGCTGGCACCGAAGCAGGACCACGCGCCGGGCTGCTCAACGCCTTCCCACCGGATGCCGTCATCGGCGTCGAACATGGCGAAGAAAGGCTCGGCCTCAAAGGAGTGGCCGGCCGTCACAACCAGCACGCTAAGTCGCCCGGCCGGCGCTTTCTGTGACATCGGCATAAGCCCCTCTCCAGCTGCCCGATAATACGATTCTGTAGTAGCGTTCATGAATACGCAAGAAGCCGCCGGAGTTCAGGGACCCAGACGATGGAAGATGCCAGCCGGGCCACGCCGGCGAACCGCCGGCCCCGCCTCCCGAAGTACGACGAGCTCCCGGCCGCCGGCCACGGCGGCCGGAGCGGATGGGGCCTGTTCGGCGCGCAGGACTCCGTGGGCCTGCTCAACATGCAGACCCCCGAGAGCGTCCTGGCCGCCAGCAGGCTGGTGCGGAGGGGCGCGGTCTTCCCGCTCGACGCCGCGATCGACGGCATCGACCCGCCGGTGGACCCGGACCGGGGCCTGCCCAGGCACCGGCTGCTGCACCAGGCGGAGCCCGGGCTGCAGGCCCTCGACGACGTGTATGACAATTTCTACCCGCAATGCTCAAGCCAGTGGGACTCGCTCGCGCACATCGCCTATTCGCCCGGCGTTTTCTATAACGGCGCGACCGACGCGGACGTGCTGGCCGGGAGGCGCAACACCATCGATTACTGGGCGCACCGGGGAATCGTGGGAAGGGCCGTTCTCCTGGACGCCGGGCGCGCGCTCAGGGCGAATGGAGGAAACTATTCGCCGGGCGGCGCGACCGCGTTCAGCGTCGCAGATCTCGAGCTGGCAAGAACCCGCGCCGGAATCTCATACTCGCCGGGCTGCATCGTGCTTCTCCATACCGGTTTCGTCGGCTGGTACCAAGGACAGTCACGCAAGGAGCGGGCCCGCATCGCGCGGGCCCTGAGGGCGCCGGGGATAGAGCATACCGAGGACATGGCAAGGTACCTCTGGGACAACGAGATAATGGCCATCGCGTCGGACACTTTCGCGGTAGAGGTCTGGCCGCCGGATTTCAGCCGGGCATCGTTTCCTTTCGGGTTTCTCCACCGGGTTCTCATCGGGCAGTTCGGCATGGCGCTCGGCGAGCTGTGGTGGCTGGACGACCTGGCCGAAGACTGCGCGCGGGACGGGGTTTATGAATGCATGCTCACGAGCGCGCCCATGAACGCGAAAGGCGGCATCGGGTCCCCGCCACACGCCCTGGCGCTGAAGTAGGGAGGCGGCGGCAATGTGCGCCCATCTGGCCGGCCCGGCGGCGGGCACCGGCGAAGCGAGGACGTCGCTCGTCCGCTACGGGCGGCGAATGACGGCGGACCGGCTCGCTGTCGGCAGCGCCGGGAACCTCAGCATCCGCCTCGGCGACACGGTCGTGATGACCCCGACGGGCATCAACTACGACCGCATTGCCGAGACCGACATCTGCGTGCTCGACGCCGAAGGCAACCTGCTGGACGGGGACGGCGCACGGTCCTCGGAGTGGCCGCTGCACCGCAGGATCTACGACGTCACCCGCGCGGGGGCCGTGGTGCACACGCACTCCCCGTTTGCCGTGGCCGTCTCCACGGTGTGCGACGAGCTTCCCGCCGTCCACCGCTGCCGGTCCGGAGGGGCCTGATGGCAGGCGTTCGCCACGGGCGCGTGGTCAGCCTCGGGGTGCACATCGTCGACGTGCTCGGCCGGCCGGTGAGCCAGATACCGCCGGGGCAGGGCCGGGAGCTGCTGGACGAGATCCGGATCACCGCGGCGGGCACCGCCGCCGGCACCAGCGTCGACCTGGCCAAGCTCGGGGCGCAGGTCACCGCCATGGGCGCCGTGGGCGACGACCTTCTCGCCGACTTCCTGACCGCGGTGCTCGGCAGCCACGGGATCGACACGCACCTGCTGGCCAGGAAGCGGGGCGTGCAGACGTCAGCCACGATCCTGCCGATCCGGGCCAACGGCGAGCGGCCCGCGCTGCACACGCCGGGCGCGACCTCGTCGCTGACCGAGGGGGACATCGACCTGGCCACGATCGGGGCCGCCGATGTGCTGCACATCGGCGGCCCCGACGTGCTCGGCCGGTTCAGCGGCGAGCCGCTGCTGCGGGTGCTCTCGTTCGCCAGGGCACGGGGGGTCACGACGACGATGGACGTGCTGTCCGCGCGCGACGCGTCCGCCTGGGAGCGGCTGCGGCCGCTCCTCGCCTGCGTGCAGTACTTCATGCCGAATGACGAGCAGCTCGCCGCGCTGACCGGGATTGCTGACCTGACCGGGGCCGCGCGCCTGGTGCTCAGCCTGGGAGCGGAGGCTGTCCTGGTCAGCCGGGGCGCGCAGGGCTGCGCCCTGGTGACCGCTGACCAGCGCATCGACCTGCCCGCGTTCCCCGCGGAGGTGGTCGACACCACCGGCTGCGGCGACGCGTGCTCGGCGGGGTTCATCACCGGCCTGCTGCGCGGCTGGCCGGCCGAGGACGCGGCCTGGCTGGCCATGGCCGCGGCGTCGCTGGTGGTCACCGGCCTGGGATCCGACGCGGGCATCGTCGACTTCGACGGGACGCTCGACGTGCTCCGCCGCCACGCTCCGGCCGCGGTGCTGCACCGGGTGGGAGCGGCAAGGGAGGAGGCCGGCTAGCCAGCGGCCGGCCCGGGGCGCTCAGGCGTCGGCCATGACGCGGACGATCACGACCCGGTGCGCGCGGTCAGCGGCGTCAAGCACCGCGTCCAGCTCGTCCTCGCGCAGCTCCTCGGCGGCCTCCACCAGGATCACCGGCGGCTCGTCGCTCTCCTCCGCGCCGCCGACGGCGTCCCTGACCTCCTGCGGGTCCCTGGCGAACGCCTCCGGCGAGAGCACCGACAGCACGATCTCGCCTGCCGCAGGAGGCCCGAGGCGGCCGCCGGGCCCGGCGGCGACGTGGTCGAGCACCACCCGGCCGCTCACCACGCTCGGCGGCGGGTCCGCACGCAGGTGACGGTCGACCGAGCCGTGGCGCGCCAGCTGCACGATGAGAGTGGCCTCGCTCGTCATAGCCCGGCAGCCTACCGCGCCGGGATCATGGCGTTCACCGCAGGGCGGGGCCGGCCAGCGTCAGGCCGAAGTCGCCGTCCTGATCGGTCCAGAACCGCAGCATCCGCATCCCGGCTGCGGCCAGTTCGGCCTCGATGCCCGCGCGGCGGAACTTGGCCGAGATCTCCGTGCGCAGCTCCTCCCCGGCGGCGAACGAGACCGCCAGGTCCAGGTCCCCGACCGTGACCTGCTGCGCCGAGCCGGCCCGCAGCCGCATCTCGATCCACTCGTTCTCCGCGTCCCACAGCGCCACGTGCCGGAACTCGTCGACGTCGAAGTCCGCGCCCAGCTCCCGGTTCACCACCACCAGGATGTTGCGGTTGAACTCCGCGGTGACCCCGGCCGCGTCGTCGTAGGCCCGCAGCAGCCGGCCGGCGTCCTTCACCAGGTCGGTGCCGAGCAGGAACGTGTCCCCGGGGCGCAGCGCCGCGCTCACCTGGGCCAGGAAATCCGCGCGCTCGGCAGGCTCGAGGTTCCCGATGGTGGAGCCGATGAACGCGATCGTCCGGCGCCCGTGGGCGGGGATGGAACCGAGGTCACGGGTGAAATCCCCCACGAACGGCGCGATCCGCAGCCCGGGGAACTCCGCCGCCAGCGCGTCGGCGGCCTCGGTGAGCACGGCCGGGTCGACGTCGAACGGCACGAATTCGCGCAGGGTCCCGCCGTCGGCCAGCGCGTGCAGCAGCAGCCTGGTCTTGGCGGACGTGCCGCTGCCGAGCTCGACCAGCGACTCGCACCGTGACAGCCCGGCGATCTCGGCGGCGCGCTGCCGCAGGATCGACGTCTCGGCCCTGGTCAGGTAGTACTCGGGCAGCCGGGTGATCTCATCGAACAGCTCGCTGCCCCGTGCATCATAGAAGTACTTGGGCGGGAGGGTCTTCGGCACCGCGGTGAGGCCGGCCCGCACGTCGGCGCGCAGCGCGTCGAGGTACCGGCCGGTGTGTGCCTGGACACGGTTCTCCAGCGGCATGGTCATATCTCCAGTTCGGTGATGGTCACGGCGCCTGCCGCAACGTCGACCAGATGGTGCTCGGGCACGTCGGCCCAACGCGGGTCGTCGTCGTAGGGCTCGCTGGCGACCACGACGCCGTCGCCGGCGTCCAGCACGCTCAGCGAGTCGTTCCACCGCGTGGCCAGGATGCGCTGGCCGTCGGTGAGCAGGAGGTTCAGCCGCGCGCCCGGGTCGCGCCGGCCGAGCGCGGTGACGAACGAGCCGAGCCGCTCGGCGCCGAACCCGAACAGGTGCGCCGCCAGCAGCGCGGAGTCGCACACCGACTCCGCCGCGGGATGCGAGCCCAGCACGGACCGGTCGATGACGCCGTTGTGCGACAGCAGCCATCGCCCGGACAGGAACGGCGCCGCCGCCGTCTCGTCCGCGGGCATGCCGTCCGTGGCCGACCGCACCGCCGCCAGCACGCAGCCGGAGGAGATCAGCGGCGCGACCGAGGCGAAGGACGCATCGCCCCACAGCGGCCGGTTCGAGCGCCACCGCGCCGGCTCCGGCCGGGACGGCGCGTAGAACCCGACGCCCCAGCCGTCCGCGTTCATCCGGCCGTGCCGCTGGCGCCGCGGCGCGTAGGACTGGACGAGCAGGCCGTACGGCGGCCCGAGCAGCAGCTCACCGAGCGAGCGCGGCGTGCCCAGCCAGGCGAGGTGACGGCACACTCAGCCGGTCTCCGTGCTCGATGACCCCGGCATGTCAGGCGCCCTCCGCGTCCCAGGCCAGCCGGACGCCGGTGAAGATCTGCCGCCGGATCGGGTGGTCCCAGTTGCGGAACGAGGGCCGGATCGTGGACGGGTCGACCGCCCAGGAGCCGCCGCGCAGCACCTTGTAGTCCCCGCCGAAGAACGGCTCGCTGTACCTGCGGTAGATCATCGGCGTGAAGCCGGGCCACGGGGTGAAGTCCGACGACGTCCACTCCCACACGTCGCCGATCATCTGCTCGGCGCCGTAGGCCGACGCGCCGCCCGGGTAGGCCCCGGCCGGGGCGGGCCGCAGCCCGTCCCCGCCGAGGTTGGCCCGGTCGGCGGTGGGCGGCGCGGATCCCCACGGCCAGGCCCGCCTGGCCCTCGCCACCGGATCCCAGGCACAGGCCTTCTCCCATTCGGCCTCGGTCGGCAGCCGCGCGCCGGCCCAGGCCGCGAACGCCTCGGCCTCGAAGTAGCAGACGTGCTGCACCGGCTCGTCCGGCGGCACCTCCTCCTGCACGCCGAACCGCCGCCTGGTGCCGTCGGCGGCCCAGAACATCGGCCGTTCCAGGCCGGCCTCGGCCCGGTGCGCCCAGCCGCGCGCCGACCACAGGTCGCGGCGGCGGTAGCCGCCGTCGACGATGAACTCCGACCACTGCCGGCTGGTCACCGGGACCCGCCCGATCCAGAACGGCGGCACGTCGACCCGGTGCGCCGGGCGCTCGTTGTCCAGCGAGAACGGCTCGCTTGTGGCGTCGACGCCGAGGATGAACTCGCCGCCGGGGACGAACACACGGTCGCCGGCGACCGGGCGGCCTTCGGGGAGCTTGCGCCGCCCGATGAGCACCGGCGGCCCCTGCCGCAGCTGCAGCGTGGCCAGCATCGTCTCGTCGTGCTGCTGCTCGTGCTGGACCACCATGCCCGCCGTGAACAGGTCGTCGTCGGAGGTGCGCTCCAGCAGGTCGAGTACCCGGCCGCGCACCTCGTGGTCGTACGCGCGCGCCTCGACGGGGGGCAGCAGCGGCAGCGCGGGGCGGTCGGCGCGCTTGTGCTTGAACGCGTCGTACAGCAGGTCAACCTCGGGAGGCAGCATCCCTGGCGCGGCCGGATCGCCGCCGCGCAGCAGCCACAGTTCCTCCTGCTGGCCGATGTGGGCGAGGTCCCAGACCAGCGGGCTCATCAGCGGATCGTGCTGGGCCAGCAGGGTCGGGTCGTCCAGGTCGGTCAGGTGCAGGGTGCGAGCGCGGGCGCGCTCGAGGTCGCGGACGACGTTGTCACGCATGGGTCAGCTCCTCGAAGGTTGCGTGCGGTCCGATCTCGGCGATGCGCTGGGCCAGCAGGTCCCCTGGGCAGCAGCCGGAGTCGATGAGGTCGGCCAGGTCCGCCACTGCGGGCCCGAGCCCTGCCGGGACGCGCTCGGCCGCGATCCCTACGCAGCGGCGAGCAGATTCCGCCAGCACGCTATTGCTCAGCCCCTCGCGAGCCGCCGTCGTCCAGAGCTGGGCGGTGCGCTCGGTTGCCTCGGTCATCTGGTCGGCTGCGACAGCGTCGTCCATCAGTGTCGTTGCGACCGCCGCGATAGCTGGCCACCACCGCGGCGCGGTCATGTCGAGATACCGGAGCTCGAGGTAACCACGCAGCCGCACCGGCGGGAACAGCGTGGTCAGGTGGACATCAAGGTCAGCCGCCGTCGGCAGCCGGCCGCCCAGCCTGACCGCGCCGGTCGCCCAGCGCTCGAACGGGACCGGGGTGCGCACGGCGAGGGCGCGGTCCCCGCGGGCACGGATAAAGGTGACGGGAGCTGCCAATGCGTACCGCGCCCATGCCGAGGCTGGGTCGAGGGTGTCATCCACCGCCGCGTCCGACGAGACGCAGCCAGGCACGGGCCCGCAGGATCGGGGGTCGAGCCCGCTCCAGGCTCGCTGGCGCGCCGACTTCCAGCCGGTATCG
>JASHPR010000383.1 GCA_030038015.1 Streptosporangiaceae bacterium | reverse complement strand
GCCGCGGCGGCGAACGGCGCCCCGGCCGGCGCGGCGGCCGGCCCGGGCGAAGGCGGCACGGTCGCGCCGGACACGCTCGTCGACCTGGGCCAGGAACTGAGATCCCTGCAGATATCGCGGATCCTCGGCCGGCTTGACGACGAGTTCGTCGGGCTGGCGCCGGTCAAGGACCGGGTCCGCGAGATCGCCGCGCTGCTGCTCGTCAGCCGGCTGCGGGCCGCCTGCGCGCTGACGTCGACCCGGCCAACCCTGCACATGTGCTTCACCGGCAGCCCGGGAACCGGCAAGACCACCATGGCCATGCGCATGGGCGAGCTGCTGCACGAGCTCGGCTACCTGCGGAAGGGCCAGCTGGTCACCGCGACAAGGGACGACCTCGTCGGCCAGTACGTCGGCCACACGGCACCCAAGACCAAGGAGGTGCTCAAGCGGGCAATGGGCGGGGTCCTGCTGATCGACGAGGCGTACTACCTCTACCGGCCGGAGAACGAGCGCGACTACGGGCACGAGGCCATCGAGATCCTGCTGCAGTTCATGGAGGCGCACCGCGAGGATCTCGTGGTGATCCTCGCCGGGTATGCCGACCGGATGGACGTGTTCTTCCGCAGCAACCCGGGGATGGCCTCACGGATCGGGCATCACATCGACTTTCCGGACTTCAGCCTCGACGACCTGGTGCGGATCGCCGGGCGCATGCTGGAGCAGGAGGACTACCGGCTGACACCCGAGGCGGCCACGGCGCTGCGCGAGTACATCAGCCTGCGCATGCGCCAGCCCCGCTTCGCGGGCGCGCGCAGCATGCGGAACGCCGTGGACAGGCTCCGCCTGCGCCAGGCGGGGCGGCTGGTGGCGGCCGGAGGCCTGGTCAGCCGCGCCGAGCTGATGGAGATCACCGCAGCCGACGTCCGGGGCAGCCGCGTCTTCAGCGACACCGCCGACCGGTCCCCGCAGCGCCAGGTCACAGGCCCAGGCGGGCCGGGCTGACCGGAAGGACCAGCCGGACCGTGGTGCCGCGGCCCGGCGAGCTGGACAGCTCCAGCTCGCCGCCGAGCAGCTCGGCGCGCTTGCGCATGCCGGACAGGCCGAACCCGGTCGGGCCCGGCGACGAAGCCGGCTTCCCCCCGGCCGCCGCGGCCAGGCCCTGGCCATCGTCGCGCACCTCGAGCAGGACCCGGCCGTCCCGCACGGACATGTGCACGCGCACCGTCCTGGCCCTGGCGTGCTTGGCCACGTTCTGCAGGGCTTCCTGGGCGGTGCGGTACACGGCGGTCTCGATGTGCTCGGCGATCCGGCAGCTGGCCGCGTCGACCTGGACGTCAAGCTGCGGGAACGAGCGGCCCAGGCTCTCCAGGCTGGCGGCGAGCCCGAGGTCGTCGAGCACCGGCGGCCGCAGGCCGGCGATGGCCGAGCGGGTCTCGTCGAGCGCCGCCGCGGCGAGCTCCTGGGCCGTGGCCACCTGCTGCGCCGCCACGTCGGGCTCGCCGGGGATCGCGTCGGCGGCCGCGGAGAGATGGAAGAACAGGCTCACGATGCGCTGGCTGATGCCGTCGTGGATCTCGCCGGCCAGGCGCCGGCTCTCGTGCTCCTGCCATTCCACCATCTGCTCGGCGAACCGCTCGAGCGCCTCCTCGCGCTCGGCGAGCCTGCTGTGCAGCCGCGCGTTCTCGATCGCCCCGGCGACCAGCCCGGCCACGGACCGCAGCAGCTCCACATCGGCGTCGGTGAACTCCCGGCGGACCTTGGTGTGCACGTTCAGCACCCCCACCAGGTGGCCGAGCGGGGTGACCACGGGCACCGAGACCATCGACGCGTAGTCCTCGCCGCGCAGGGCGGGGAAGTACCGGTAGCGCGGGTCGTCGGTCTTGTGATCGATGATCACGGCCGGCTCGCCGTGCAGGGCCACCCAGCCTGAGACGCCCTCCCCCACGGCCAGCTCGATCTTCCCCACCAGGTCGTCGAAGGGCGGCGTGGCGCCGCGCAGCTGCAGCCGGGAGCCGCGCTCGTCCAGCAGGTGCACGAAGCACACGTCGGCGCCGGCGGTCTCGGTGACCAGGCGGGCGACACCCTGCAGGATCCGGTCCAGGTCGAGCCCGGCGGAGATCGTGTCGATGACACGGGACAGGAGCTTGGCGTCGCTCTGCGGGCCGGGGCCGGCGCCGCTCAATGGAACAGGCCCTCGCGCAGGGCGGCCGCCACCGCCCCGGCGCGGTCGGAGACCCCGAGCTTGCGGTAGATGCCGCGGGAGTGCGTCTTCACCGTCTCCTCGCTGACGACGAGCTTCGCCGCGATCGCCCGGTTGCTCAGCCCGGCGACCAGCAGCGAGAGCACCTCGCTCTCCCGCTGGGTCAGGCCGAGATGCGCCCCGGGCCAGAACTCGCCGCTGTGCAGCCTGGCCGCCGACAGTGCCACCCGGCCAGCCAGCGCGGGGTCGATCAGCACCTCCCCCTCGCAGATGCGGCGGAGGTGGTCGACCAGCTCGCCGCCGCGGATCCGCTTCAGCAGGAAGCCGGCCGCCCCCACGCGCAGCGCCTGGTACAGGTACTGCTCGTCGTCGTAGACGGTGAGGAAGACGACCTTGCAGCCCGGCGCCCGGCCGAGGATCCCGGTGCACAGGTCCAGGCCGCTGGTGCCGCGCAGCCGCACGTCGAGCAGGACCGCGTCCGGCTGCAGGCCGGCCACGAGCTGCAGCGCCTCGCCCGCGTCGCTCGACTCGCCGACGATCTCGACCTGGTCTCGGTAGGGCCTGAGCATGGCCGTCAGGCCGTCCAGCACCATCTGGTGATCGTCGATGATCACCAGCCGCAGCGGCCGGCGCGGCGTGCCGCCGTCGTCAGCAGTCCCCATGTCTTAGGGTACCCAGCGCGGGGCCCGATCTGACCCGGCCGGCCCGCCGGTCACTCCAGCGCCTCCAGCAGATGCCACACCACCAGCAGCTGCGCGATCGCCAGCGCCTCGCTGCGTCTGCCGTCCGCCAGCGTCCCGAGCGAATCCGGCATCGGCGTGCCATGGCCCGAGGAGAGCTGCTCCCAGATCGCCTTCTCGACGATCCTGCTGTCTTCCCGCGGCGCGTAGCCGTGGATGTGCAGCGCGTCCACCGGACGGCCGTCGGCGTCCCTGCTCAGCTTGAGGTGGACGGTGCGCCGGTCGTCATCGGTCAGCACCTCGGTCAGGTCCGGGTGCTGGACGGTCGGGCGGAGCAGGAGCTCGGCGGACAGCGGCGTGCCCCGGGCGGCAGGCCTGCCCTTGATCGGCGCGAACCGCACGCACAGGTCCGCCCACTGCCGCTGCGGGCGGATGTAGGCGGCCGATTCCGGCTCCCTGCGCTCCAGCTCCGCCAGCACCTGCTCCCGCGTGTAGCCCCGCTCCGCGCAGTCGCGCCGCAGCTTCCACTCCCGCCGGATCGCCTCGGGGGGGTCGAGGTAGACCGTGATGTCGAAGCATGCCCTCGCCAGCTTCGTGTGCAGCGGCAGCAGGCCCTCGACGATCACGAAGTCATGCGGCTCGACGAGCACCGGGCGGACAAGCTGGCCGGAGCCGTGGTCGTAGACCGGCTTGAGGATCGGCTGGCCGAGCGCGAGAAGCTGCAGATGCTGCTCCATGATGTCGACGTAGTTGCTGTCGGGATGGAGCACGGTGAACGGCACGCCGCGGCGCTCCACCCGGTCGTACCGGTGATAGTCGTCGACGCAGATCGCGGTTGCCCGGCCGGGGCCGAGCGCGGCGGCGATGCCGCGGGTGAGCGTGGTCTTGCCCGCGGCGCTGTCGCCGGCGATGGCCAGCATGACGGGACGCCGCCGCCCGCCGCCCGGGATGCTGCGCTGCACCCTGACGAGCTTGTGGGGCACGGCGGCCTCCTCACCCAGGCCCGCCGCCCGGCGGCTCACCGGCCCGGCAATCGGCGTCGTTACCGTCGCTGACAGTGCGACTGTAGGCGGCCCGTGGCCGGGGGCGCCTCCCCCAAAACGGGGAGACACCGGGTGAGGAGCGGCCGCACCCGGGCCGCTATGACCTCCGGGCCGCCCGGTTCAGGGCGCTGATCACGCCGCGCAGCGACGCGTCCACGATCGACTCGCTGATGCCGACCCCCCAGAGCACCTGGTCGCCGACGGCGATCTCCAGGTAGGCGGCCGCCTCGGCGTCCCGCCCGGCGGTGAGCGCGTGCTCGGAGTAGTCCAGCACCCGGATGTTCAGCCCGCCGAGGCCCAGGTCGGTGCCGGACAGCGCGTCGCAGAACGCGGCGATCGGGCCGTTGCCGCTCCCGGCCAGGGTGTGCTCGGCGGCGAAGGCGCGCACGGTCGCGGTGATCCGCTCCACGCCCTGCTCGCTGACCGAGCCGGACTTGACCAGCTCGAACGCGCCGGGGTTCAGGTACTCATCGGCGAAGATCCGCCACATCAGCGCCGCGTCCACCTCGCCGCCCTCGTCGTCGGTGTGCCGCTGGATGACGTGGCTGAACTCGATCTGCAGCCGGCGCGGCAGGTCAAGGTGGTGGTCGGTCTTCATGATGTAGGCCACCCCGCCCTTGCCGGACTGCGAGTTGACCCTGATGACCGCCTCGTACGAGCGGCCGACATCCTTGGGGTCGATCGGCAGGTAGGGCATGGCCCACGGCAGCGCGCTCACCGGCCTGCCCGCCTCGGCGGCCTGCCGCTCCAGGTCGTCGAATCCTTTCTTGATCGCGTCCTGGTGCGACCCGGAGAACGACGTGTACACCAGGTCGCCCGCGTAGGGGTGCCGCTCGTGCACGTCGATCCTGGTGCAGTACTCGGCGGTGCGGCGGATCTCGTCGATGTCGCTGAAGTCGATCATCGGGTCGATGCCCTGGCTGTACAGGTTCAGCCCCAGCGTCACCAGGTCGACGTTGCCGGACCGCTCGCCGTTGCCGAACAGGCAGCCCTCGATGCGCTGGGCGCCGGCCAGGACCGCCAGCTCGGCGTCCGCGATCGCGGTGCCGCGGTCGTTGTGCGTGTGCACGGACAGCGCGATGTGCTCGCGCCTGGTCAGGTTCCGGCTCATCCACTCGATCTGGTCGGCGTAGACGTTCGGGGTGGACCGCTCGACCGTGCACGGCAGGTTGAGCACGATCTCGCGCCCCGGCTCGGGCTGCCAGACGTCCATCACCGCCTCGCAGATCTCCAGCGCGAAGTCGAGCTCGGTATCCATGAAGATCTCCGGCGAGTACTCGTAGCCGAAGTCGGTGCCGGGCAGGTAGCTCTCGGCGAACTTCATCACCGCGCGGGTGCCCGCGACGGCCACCGCCCGGCACTCGGCGCGCCCGTCGCCGCCCCAGCCGAACACGACCCGGCGGAAGATCGGCGCCGCGGCGTTGTACATGTGCACGGTCGCCTGCCTGGCCCCGGCCAGCGACTGGACCGTCCGCTCGATCAGCTCCTCGCGGGCCTGGGTGAGCACCGAGATGCGGACGTCATCGGGTATCCGGCCGCCCTCGATCAGGCTGCGGATGAAGTCGAAGTCGGTCTGGCTGGCCGCCGGGAAGCCGACCTCGATCTCCTTGTAGCCCATGCGTACCAGCAGGTCGAACATGGCCTGCTTGCGGGCGGCGTTCATCGGGTCGATCAGGGCCTGGTTGCCGTCGCGCAGGTCGGTGGACAGCCACCGGGGCGCGGCGGTGATCGTGCGCGACGGCCATTGCCGGTCGGGCAGGTCTACGGGCGGGAACGGGCGGTAGCGGTGACACGGCATGCCGGACGGGCGCTGGTTACCTGGGTTGCTCATGGCGCTGCTGCTCCTGAAAGGGACGGGTGCCGGAAGGGAACCGGTCGGCGCAGCACAGCAGCCCGCGGCGAGGGGCCGACCGGCCTGGTTACCGGGCCTCGCCGCGGCCGCGAAGGAGCAGCCTGCGCATCATGACCCTGGACATGCTAGCGGACAGCGCGGCCAGCCGCGAGCCCGGCCCGGCCTTGATGCCGCCTCATCGCGTGCCGAGGTCCTCGATGTAGGCGGCGGCGGTGCGCTCGCGCACCCCCGCCGGCGGCACGCCGGGCGTGCACTCCTTCAGCCGCAGCTGCCCGCCCGCGATGTGGAACACGGCCAGGTCGGTATATATCCGGGTGACAACCTCGCGCCCGGTCAGCGGGAAGGTGCACCGCTCGACGATCTTGGGCTGGCCGGCCCGGTCGACGTGCTCCATCACCACCCAGACCTCGCGCGCCCCGGCGACCAGGTCCATGGCGCCGCCGACCGCCGGGTTCTTCCCGGGCACGTACCAGTTGGCCAGGTCCCCGCGGGCGGAGACCTGCAGCGCCCCCAGGACGGTCACGTCCAGGTGGCCGCCGCGGACGATGGCGAACGACATCGCCGAGTCCACGATCGCCGCGCCGGTGATGAGCGTGGCCGGCTGCTTGCCCGCGTCGGTCAGGTCCGGGTCGGCCAGGCCCGGGGGCGGCGGCGGGCCGAGCCCGAGGACGCCGTTCTCGGAGTGCAGGATGACCTCAACCCCGGGCGGGAGGTGCGCGGGGACCAGCAGCGGGATCCCCACGCCCAGGTTGACCACGTCCCCGTCACGGAGATCGGCGGCAAGCCGCCCGGCGATGCCGTCCCGGCTCAGGCCGCTGGGCTTGGTCGCGTGGCTGGTCTGCGTCATGGCGACGTCCTCGTGGTCGTGGCCAGCTTGGGCGGCGTGCCGGCCGCGAGCAGCACGTCGTCCACGAACACGCCGGGCAGGTGGATATCGTCCGGGTGCAGGTCGCCGGTGCCCAGGAGATGCTGAACCTCCGCGAAGACCCGCCGTCCCGCCATGCCGGCCAGCGGGTTGAAGTTCCGGGCGGACAGCCGGAACCGCAGGTTGCCCCTGCGGTCACCCTGGTAGGCCTTGACCAGCCCGAAATCGGCGGTAATGCCGTACTCCAGGACGTGCTCACGGCCGCCGAACACCCTGGTTTCCCGCTGTGTCATGCGCTCGGCCACGGCGCCGCCGGCGGCGTACCTGAGGGCGAAGGTGCCGTCGGACAGCATGGTCCCCGCGCCGGACGGCGTGTAGAACGCAGGGATGCCCGACCCGCCCGCCCGCAGCCGCTCCGCCAGCGTGCCCTGGGGCACCAGCTCGAACTCGACCTTGCCCGCGAAGTACTCGTCGTAGAACTCCGGCAGCACCGGGAACGACGCGGTCAGCCGGCGGATCCGCCCTTCGGCCAGCATCCGCCCGACCCCGGTGAAGTCGCTGCCGACGTTGTTAACGATCAGGTGCAGGTCACGGCGGTCCAGGTCGCACAGGGCGTCGAGCAGGGTGTCCGGCCTTCCCGAGCTCCCGAAGCCCCCGACCGCCAGGGAGGCACCCGACGGGACGGCGTCGAGCACAGACAGCACGTCCGCGCGGAACTTGTCGATCACGCTGCATCCTTCTGCGACCCGGCCAGATGCCGCGGAAACTAACACGCCCCCGGCCAGCCGGGGAACACGTCCTTCCGCGTCACAGAAGCCGCGCCCGCCGCCGGGTCACGCGGGCGCGCCGACCCGCCCGGGC
>JASHPR010000382.1 GCA_030038015.1 Streptosporangiaceae bacterium | reverse complement strand
GTCGCCGACGTGGCCTAACGATGCGGGTCACACGACGGTCAGCGCTCCTCGCGGACGCCCAGCGTGACGAGCGGAACATTGTTATCAGTTCGAACAATTTCAGATCGCCGATTCCGCGCGTGTACTCGGGGGATGGATCGGTCCCGCTGTACGCAGCAGATTCTCCAGTTATGGGCGCGGCCGGCAGCATCTGTGGGCATCTCGGAGGCGGCGGACGGGCTGGGCAACGGGCCCTTCATCTCGTGATGCAGATGCGAAGGCCAGGTCAGTTGGTGGCAGGCCCGGCAAGCGTGACAAGAACGGTGATCTGAAGTTATCGCGGCGCAACCGCACAGCAGCCCCCATGCGGGGGCCGCGCTGGTGCCGCGTGACTGGCCTGATAGCCGCGCATGCCGGGCGCGACGCTCGCCGCCGGCCCGGCCCGGCAGTTCCGCCCAGCACGTGCCGGCCAGGTCGAACCAGCACCCACTCCCTGGCCGTGTCACAAGTACAACCAGACGCCCGCTGCGTCAACACAAATCCGACAACGCGGAGGGCAGCTCGCATGCAATGACGCTTGCCCGCAGGGCGGCCGGGCTCGCCCTGCTCACTGCTCTGATCGCAGGGTGCGGTGCCGCCAGCGCAAACCACGCCCCGGTCGCGGCGCACACATCGGCATCGCCGGTGCCGACGGCGACCCCGCTAGCCACTACCCCGGTGAAGGCGCAGGTGCCAACGACGCCCGCGGCCCGCCATCACCACCGGGCCCCGGCTCCGGCGGTGACCACCCCGCCCGCCCCGCCGGCGAGCATGAATCCGATTCCGCAGGACAACGGCGGCGACCACGATGCCGACAACAACGGCGGCCCCAGCGACGGCGACGGCAACGTCTGGCGGTCACCTGCCGGGCACCAATATGACGGCCAGCCGGGCACCCCCGCCGCATCGGCCCCCGCCCGGACGCCGAGCGGCCGCCCGGGAAGGGCCGCTGCCTGCCCGGGGCCCGCATTTCTGGCCAGCCGCCCGCGGGACGGTTCTGGAGCGGGCGGACGGGAGCAGATCCGGTGATGGTCATGTTATGGCGCCGCGGTATGCTCGCCCTGGTCGCCGGGCTCGCCGCCACCGGAGCGCTGATCCTGGCGTTTGCCGTCTCAACACGGCCCGGTCACACCCGGACCACCACCCCGGTATCGGCGTTCCAGGCTCTGGCCCCGGCCCCGGCCCCGGCGCCGGCCGGGTGGTCCAGCCTGCCGCTGCCTGACGGGACGGCCGTGCTGTCGTACCCGTCGGCGCTGCGCCGGGTCATCAGCGACAGCGACGCCGTGTCAGCCGCCCGGCTCGGCCCGGGCGGCGCCTACCTCCTGTACCTGAACGCCACCCCTGCAGGGCGGCGAGAACCTCCGCAACTGGGCCGCGTACCGGCTGTGCGTGCTGCGCGCCGAGGACGCGTCGGTGGCACGCGAGGACGCCACAGCCACCGGGCTGGCGTTCCTGGGCGGCACCGGTTCGTGCGTGATCGATGACTACGTCACCCGGATCGGCGCGCATCACTATGAGGAACTGGCCTGCCTGGTACAAGGGCGGTCCGGCGCGAGCGTCATCGTGGCCGCAGCGCTCGCCGCCCGGTGGGCCCAGTCCCGGCCACTGCTAGAGCAGGCGGTCGCAGCGTACCGCGTCCGCTGACCCCAGCCGAAGCGGCCGTGGCGGTGAAGGAAACCGGCGCACCTCGGCCCGCTCGCCTGTGCGCGTCACCCCCCGACGGCGCAAGGAGCAAGCGCACGGGCCGCCCCAGGTGCTGCTGCGAGGTGGGCGCGGCCGCTGGTGAACGGGACCCCGGGTAGGCCCGGGGGGGTCAGCCGGCGCAGACCGGCACGATCTGGTATCCGGCCGCGCGGATGCCGCGGATGATGGCGGGCAGGGCGGCGACGGTCTGCGCGCGGTTGCCGCCTCCGTCGTGCATGATCACGACGGCGCTGGGTGCAGGCCGGCCAGCACCCGGCGGGCGATCACCCCCGCGCCCGGCCGCAGGTAGTCCGACGGGTCGACGTCCCAGCCGAGTTCGGCCAGGCCGCGCGCGCAGCCGGGTATCCACGGTCCGGTCGCCCAGGCCGTACGGCGGCCGCAGGCACCGGCCCGGGTGGCCGGTGATCCCCCGCAGTAGCCCGCTGGTGCGGTCCACCTCGGCGGGCCAGAGCCGGGCGGGCAGGGCCGCCAGGTCGGCATGGGTCCAGGTGTGGTTCACCAGCGCCATGCCCGCCGCGTGCTGCGCGCGCAAGATGCCCGGGTAGGCGGCGCCGTGCACGCCCACGATCTCGAAGCTGGCCGGCGCCCGGGCGGCGGCGAGGACCCGCAGGATCTGGGGCGTGACTGGAGACGGCCCGTCGTCGAAGGTGAGCGCGACCACCTTCTCGCCGCGGTGGTAGGGCGACCCGGGGGCGGTGTCGAGGTTGCGTATCACCGATCCTGGCACCGCCCAGCCTGCCCGCGGGGGTGAGCTCAGCCGCGCCAGACGCGGCCGGCCCGGCGGCGAGGCCGCCGATCCTGCGGCCGGCGTGCCCGGCGGCCCCGCCCGCTGATGGCTCACTGCCGGGGATGGGTGAGCCAGCGGGCCTGCCGGGCCGCCGCCGCAGGCGGCCGCCACCTGCACAAGCGCGCACCAAGCGGCCACCGCAGCCAGATGCCCTGCCGGCAGGCGCTTCCGCATACGCCCATCCTCACCCCGGCGGATGCCGCCCGCCATCCGCCGTCACGACACGACTCCGCAATGTGCTGGACGGCTGCCCGCAAGGCCACCCAGCGATCGGTGGTTCTGCCCTACCGTCGGGATATGCCTGCCAGGAAGCGGCCGGCCGCCGAGGACACCGCGGCCGCCCGCCGTGTCCTGCTCGACGGGCTCGCCCGCGATGCTGACATCTTCGAGCTGGTGAGCGAGCTTGCGCCGCTGCACCCGCGGGACAACACCTTTCCCGCCGAGGTGTTCCTTCACCTGGTCGGGGACGCGCTGGACTGGTGCGGGGCCAGCCGGGCGGACCCGCTGTCCTTGGAGGGACTCCGCGAGCGGTTCCTGCTCGAGTGCACATTCCGTGACCGGCAAACAGCAAGCTCCGGTACGCGGTGCTGGCCGCGGCAGCCCTCCATGGCGAGACCGAACCGGACCTGCTTGAGGAGGTCGCCTGGTGGCAGACCGACGATTTCTGGCAGTACGCCTTGTTCGTGGCCAGCGTGACCGCGTCGCGGCCGGTTGCCGCCTCGCCGACGACCTCGATGCCGGGGTCGGCGGTGAGCAGCTCGACGAGCCCGGCGCGCATAAGATCGTCGTCGGCGATCAGAACTGTCGTCATGCGGGCCGTCCCGGGTGCGGGATCCGGGCCTCGACCCGGAACGTGTCACCGGTAGGCCCGGTCGTGAGCTGCCCGCCGAGCAGGGCGGCGCGTTCACGCATCCTGATCACGCCGTGCCCGCGGCTGGTCCCAGGCCCAAGACCGGCGCGGACGGGATTGGTGACGGTGACCCGCAGTCCTGCCGCGGCGTGCTGGGCGAGCAGGGCGTCGAGCGAGGCGAGGCCGGTGAGGCGTCGACGGCACCAGCCGGGGTGTCGTCGGCCCGCAGCGTGCCGATGAACTGGTCGATGTCGGCGCGTACCGCGATCACGTTGAGCGCGTGGCCGGCGGAGTCGTGCAGGGTCGCGGGCGATGCGGGCGCGCTCCTCGGCGACCGCGAGCTGCCGCTCGCGCGCGGCTTGCTGCCCGGCGAGGATGGCGCGCTGGCGGAGTTCGGCTAGCTGTTCGCGGCGCAGCCGGGTGCGTTCGCCCGCGAACCACGCGGCGGCGTAGGCGGTGCCGGCGGTGCCGGCGTGGACCAGGCCGCTGCCGGCGAAGACAAGGGCCACCACGCCCGCACTGAGATAGGCGATGAGCAGGGCCACCACGATGCCGGCGCTGCGCGGCGTCCACGGCGCCGCGTCGTCGCGGCTGCAAGCGAGCAGGTACAGCGCCGTCGCCGGTCCCAGCGGAGACCAGATCACGTTGCCGATCGCGGCCAGCACGATGCTCGCCGAACCGATTCGAAGAATCAGCCGTTACACCACGTCCGGGGACTTGACCCCGCGCGGACCTGGTCAATGGAGCCGCACCCCCTTAATTGGTGCCGGCCGCGCTCAGTCGGCGACCACGCGGCGCAGCTCGGCAAGCCGGGGCAGGCTGGCTCCGTAGCAGCCAGCGGTAGCCAGATAGGTTGCCTCCGCGATGAGCTCGGCGGCACCCGGTTCG
>JASHPR010000381.1 GCA_030038015.1 Streptosporangiaceae bacterium | reverse complement strand
GGCCCTGGCGGCCGCCGGGGTCCGGGTGGCACGCCCGCCGCCCGGCCCCTTCACCAGGGTCAGCGCCGGGGGCCCCGCGGAGCCGAAGCCCTCGGCGTGCGCCGCCCGGTCCAGGGTTCCCGCCTCCAGCTGCCCGGCCACCTGCGGGTCGGCGAGCGCGGCGCCGAGCGTGGCGGCCACCTCGTCCCTCACCGCGGCGGTCGGCGCGTGCTGGCCGGAAACCATGAACGCCTGCCGGGCAAGGGAGTCGATCAGCTCACGCCGCCGCCGCGACAGGTCCCTGAGGGCCTCGCCGTCCAGGGAACCCTGCGCGGCGCGCAGCTGCTGGCCAAGGGCGGCGAGCTCGGCGGCCGCGCCGGGGGCGGCGCGGGCGAGCTGGTTGACGATCCAGGCCGAGCGGGTCGGCTTGCGGAGCCCGGCGATCTGCTTCGCCGCCGCCGCCTGGCCCGCGGCGCGCGCCTTGGCCACGAGGGCCTTGCGGCGCTCAACGAACTCGCCGGGATCGGACGAGTAGAGCTCCGTGACCGCGTCCTGCAGCAGGTCCCCACCGGTCATGCGCCCATCCTGCCAGCAATAACGGGGCAGCCAGCTTCACTGCCGCCTGGCCGGCCGAGCCGAGCCATTCGGTGACCGCGGCGGCGGTCTCCTGAGGCGCCTCGAGCTGCGGGACGTGGCCGACGTCCGGAAGCTCCGCCAGTGACCAGTTGGGGTACGCCCTTGCCGCACCCCGGGCGGCCGACACCGGCACCAGGCGGTCACGTTCTCCGTGCACGACCAGCACCGGGCAGCTGACCGATCGGACCCCGCGCCGGTATGCCTGGCCCCCGATATCACCGGCGGTGGTGACCACCGAGCGCATCGCCGAGATGAAATCCTGGCGCGCGCCGTTGAACGCGGTGCGCTCGCGTACCTGCTCGACGTGCTCGGCGACGAGATCGGCGTCAACCCGTGAGGGATCCACGCAGCACATCGACAGGACGTCGGCCACCAGTTCCTCCGGGGACATCCGGCGGCGCTCCATCATCAGCCAGCCGATCCCCGGCGTGGCATACAGCGCGAACATCGCCGTCACCCAGGGGTCCAGCCGCGCCGGGACGAACGGCAGCGCCGGGTCGATCAGGATCAGGCCTGCGACGTCGTCCGGCGCTGCGTTGGCCTCGAGCAGCGAGATCATCCCGCCCATCGAGTTGCCCATGAGGATCACGGGGCGGCGGGTGACGGACTCGATGAACCTGTGCAGCAGGACCCGGTTCGCCGGCACGTCCGTGCCGCGCCCGAGCGACCGGGTGAGGCCGAACCCGGCCAGGTCCGGGGCGATCAGCCGGCAGCGCCCGGTCAGCAGCGGCGCGATCGCCGACCAGTTCAGCGCCGAGCCGCCGAGCCCGTGCACGCACACGATCAGCGGCCCGCGGGACGGGCCTCCGAAGTCGAGATAGTGAACCGGGCCGTCGAGGTCGATCCAGCGAGAGCGCCTGGCCTGCCGCCTCAAGGGCCGTCACCGTGCTCGAGGATCTCGGCTGCCCCGCGCACCACGCACCGCAGGGGGTCATCCACGACCACGGCGGGGATGCCGGCGATCGCCTCGACCTTGCTCGCCAGGCCCGGCAGCAGGGCGCCCCCGCCGGCCAGCCGTATCTTCCCCCGCACCACGTCCTCGGCCAGGTTCGGCGGGATGTCCGACAGCATCTCCTGCGCCGACTCGGCGACCGAGGCGACCGGGTGCTCGAGCGCCTCGGCGACCAGCCGTGCGGACACGTACTCCACGCGGGGCGTCCGGCGCGCGGCGTCGATGCCCACCACCTCCATCCAGTCGGCTGCGCCCTCGCCCAGCCCGAGCGTGCTCTTCAGGCTCCTGGCGGCGTTGCGGCCCAGCAGCAGGCCCAGTTCGGCCCTGACGGCGTGCACGATCGCCTCGTCCATGGCGTTGCCGCCGAGGCGCAGCGACCGGACGCGCACCACGTGACCTCCGGCAAGCACCGCCGCCTCGGTGGTCCCGCCCCCGATGTCTACCATGAACGCGCCCGAGCCGTCAGCGCGGCCGAAGCCGGCGCCGGCGGCGGCCGCGACCGGCTCGTCGACGAGACGGACGGCGCAGCGCGGCCGCTGTGCCTCGACCGCCGCCGCCAGGGACCGCCGCTCGACCCAGGTGGCGCCGCTGGGCACGCACACCACCGCGGATGCCCGCAGCAGGCCCCGGCGCAGCCTGGCCTGGCGCAGGAACGCCTGCAGCATGGCCGTCGCCGCCTCCAGGTCCGCGATGACCCCGTCACGGAGCGGGTGGACGACGTCGATGTCCTGCGGGTCCTTCCCGGTCAGGGTGTCCGCGGCCGCGCCCACGGCGGCAACCTTGCCGGTCGTCCGGTCGATGGCGATCGCGGACGGCTCATCGAGCACGATCCCGCGGCCGGAGACATAGACAAGCGTGTTGACCGTGCCCAGGTCGATTGCCACCCCTGGCCGCAGCCGCATAGCACCTGTCCTCTACCTGAAATGCTTCCGCGCGTTCCAAGCATGGTTTCTACCCACGTGACCTGGCCGTTCAAGGCGATAAGCGATATGGCGGCGCAGTGGGTGGCCCGCCGCGAGCTTCGGGTGGTCGAAGAGCGCATGCGGGATCATTCCAAGCCGAAGCATAACCGCTTGTGACGGACGGTTCAGCACGGCCGTCATCGACCAGATCCGGTCAAGGCCGGCCCCGCTGAACGCCACGTCGACCGCGGCGGTCGCGGCCTCGGTGGCGAACCCCTGGTGCCATGCGTGCCGGGCGAGCCGCCAGCCCACCTCCATGCCCCCGGCACCCGGCACGCCGGCGGGCATCGGGTTCAGGCCGGTGAACCCGATGAAATCGCCGCTGTCGGCCACTTCCAGAGCCCACAGGCCGAAGCCCTGCTGGTCGAACAGCTCCTCGATGCGGTCCATGCTCGCGTTGCTGGCGGCGCGGTCCAGCGTGGCGGGGAAGTAGCGCATGACCTCCGGGTCCGCGTTCATCGCCGCGTAGGCGTCCCGGTCGCTGTCCTGCCATCGCCGCATCACCAGGCGATCGGTGCGGATGGTGTCGAACCGGCGCGGCACGCAGCCAGCCTAGCGCCCTCCGGTACCGGCCTGGCTGGACCGAGCGGCGGTGCCTCAAACGCCGAGGCCATATAACGCACCGCCTTGCCAAGCACGTTACGAAGGTGTTACGACTGTGTTACGCGCATCCGGGAACTGGCGTGTTGAGGTGAACGGTATGGCGGCCACGACGATGTGGACGAGACTTACCCGCAGGCTGGGCTTTGATGGCAACCCGCTGCGCCGGCCCGCCGACGTGATCGCGGGGTGGCTGCTGCCGGCCGCGATCGCCGCCTTCCTGGTCCTGGGCCCACTGGCCGCCACCGGCGTCGGCCTGTGGGTCCACTCCGGCAACGTGGCCGCCCAGCGCGCTCAGCGGTTGTGGCATGAGGTCCCCGCCGTGCTGCTCGAGCCGGTGGCCGGCCCGCTGATGTCCGGCAACGGCGCCAGCACCTGGCTGGTGTCCGCGCCCGCGCGGTGGACCTCGGGCGGGCGGCCGCACACCGGCGACATCCCGGTCGCGGCGGGGACCAGCGAGGGCGCGGTCGTGCCCCTGTGGCTCAACCGCGCCGGGAAGGTGCAGGTGCCGCCGCTGACCGCCGGCGGGGCACGCAACCGCGTCGTGATCGGCGTGCTGTTCTCCCTCGCCGCCGTTGCCACGCTGGTCACCACGCTTGCCCTGGTTGCCCGGTGGGTGCTCGACCGGCGGAGGATCGCGGGCTGGGAGACAGCCTGGCTGTCGGTCGGGCCGCAGTGGAGCCGCCACCTGTAGCCACGGGCGGCGCGGCATGCATGATGGTGCGGTGCCCAGGCTTGTCCCTCCCGTCGTCCCGGCCGGCCGGATGCGGGACAGCGAGCAGCCGGTTCTGGTGGCGGCCGGGGGCCTCACGCTGCGGCCGTGGCTGCCGTCCGACGCCAGCGTCGTGGTCGCCGCCTACAGTGACCCGGCGATCCGGCGCTGGCACCGGCGGGACGTCGCATCCGAGGACGAGGCGCGGGAGCTGATCGCCGCCTGGAACCGCGGCTGGCGCGCCGAGACCACCGGCTGCTGGGCCGTCGTGGCCGCCGGGCAGGGCCAGGTCGTCGGCCGGGTCGCGATCCGCGACGTGAGCCTCCTGCTCGGCCTCGGCGAGGTCGGCTACTGGGTGCTGCCGGCCGCCCGCGGCGCCGGCGTCGCCGCCCGCGCGGTGCGGGAAGCGAGCCGCTGGGCCCTGGACGACCTGGGCCTGCACCGCCTCGAGCTTGGCCACTCGGTGGCGAACGCCGCGTCCTGCAGGGTCGCGGCCAAGGCCGGGTTCCGCCTCGAAGGCACGCTGCACAGGGCGCTGCTGCACACCGACGGGTGGCACGACATGCACCTGCACGCCAGGACCGGCGGGCCGCCCCCAGGATCGTGACCGCCCGCACCGTGGCGCCCAGCGCCGCGCTCCGCGGCCTGCCGCCGGCCGGCTG
>JASHPR010000380.1 GCA_030038015.1 Streptosporangiaceae bacterium | reverse complement strand
TGGCGGGCCAGCGCGCTGCCGCGCTGACCGGCCGCCCCGGCCGGCGCCTGCCGCGATGTCACTAGACTCCTGCCCAGTCGAGAGGAGCCGCTTTCGTGCGCAAGGTCCTGATCGCCAACCGCGGCGAGATCGCTGTCCGGATCGTGCGGGCGTGCCGCGATGCGGGCCTGGGCAGCGTCGCCGTCTACGGCGAGCTCGACCTGGACGCGCTGCATGTCACCATGGCCGACGAGGCCTACGCGCTGGGCGGCCGGAGCGCCGCGGAGAACTACCTCGACATCAACAAGATCCTCAAGGCGGCGGCGGAGTCCAGGGCCGACGCCGTCCACCCTGGCTACGGGTTCCTGGCCGAGAACGCGGAGTTCGCGCGCGAGGTCACCGCCGCCGGGCTGACCTGGATCGGGCCGCCGCCCGAGGCGATCGACGCGCTCGGTGACAAGATCGCGGCCCGGCGGATCGCCCGCGCGGTCGGCGTGCCGCTGGCGCCGGGCAGCGACGGGCCGGTCTCCGGCCCGGACGAGGCGGCGGCGTTCGCCGCCCAGCACGGCCTGCCGATCGTGATCCAGGCCGCCTACGGCGGCGGCGGGCGCGGGCTGAAGGTGGCCAGGACCGCCGGCGAGATCGCCCCGCTGTTCGAGTCCGCGGTGCGGGAGGCGGTGGCGGCGTTCGGCCGCGGCGAGTGCTTCGTGAAGCGCTACCTGGAGCGGCCGCGGCACGTGGAGACGCAGTGCCTGGCCGATGCCCGCGGGAACGTGGTCGTGGTCTCCACCAGGGACTGCACGCTGCAGCGCCGGAACCAGAAGCTGGTCGAGGAGGCGCCCGCGCCGTTCCTGTCCGGCGAGCAGGAGCAGGTGCTGCGGTCGTCGTCCAGGGCGCTGCTGCGCGAGGCCGGCTACGTGGGCGCCGGCACCTGCGAGTTCCTGATCGGGGAGGACGGGACTATCTCGTTCCTCGAGGTGAACACCAGGCTGCAGGTGGAGCACCCGGTGACCGAGGAGGTCAGCGGCATCGACCTGGTCCGGGAGATGTTCCGGATCGCCGACGGCCAGGAAATCTCGTACGACGACCCGCCGCTGCGCGGGCACTCGATCGAGTTCCGGATCAACGCGGAGGACCCCGGCCTCGGGTTCCTGCCCGCGCCGGGAACGCTCACCGCCTGGCGCCCGCCGTCCGGCCCCGGGGTGCGGCTCGACACCGGCTACGCCGCCGGAATGACGGTGCCCCAGGCGTTCGATTCCCTTATCGCCAAGCTGATCGTCACCGGCGCCGACCGTGCCCAGTGCCTTGAACGTTCGCGCCGGGCGCTGGCCGAGTTCGAGATCGGCGGGATGCCGACGGTGCTGCCCTTCCACCGGGCCGTCGTGGACGACCCGGCGTTCACCTCGGCGCCGTTCACGGTGCACACGGGGTGGATCGAGACCGAGTTCGGCGCCGGCCTGCCGCCGTACTCCGGGGACGTGGCCGCGGACGGCGGCGACCACGAGCCGCGGGAGCGGATCACGGTCGAGGTCGGCGGCAAGCGCCTTGAGGTGGTGCTTCCCGCCGGGCTCGGCCGCGCCGCGGCTGCGGGGGACGGCGGTGCCCGGGCCGCGCGGCGGCCGTCTTCCCGGCAGCGCCCGGCGGGCAGGCCCGGTGGCGGCGGCGCCGGGACCCCGGGCGGTGACGCCCTGGTCAGCCCGATGCAGGGCACGATCGTGAAGATCGTCGCCGAGGAGGGCCAGCAGGTGTCGGCGGGCGACACGGTCGTGGTCCTCGAGGCGATGAAGATGGAGCAGCCGCTGACCGCGCACAGGGACGGAACGGTCACCGGCCTGGCCGTCCAGGTGGGCCAGACCGTGTCGTCGGGCGAGATCATCTGCCGGCTGCAAGGCTAGGGCCATGGCACGTCTGCCGGGCGATCCCGGGGCGGCGCGCTGGCTGTGGTTCGCCGCCGGGTTCCGGCTGCCCGCGGAGAACCGCGACTGGGTCCGGCACGAGCTCACCGACGCCGGCTGGCGGCTGCGGACCGTGCTCCGCCACCTGGCGATCATTATCCCGATCTGCGCCGTGCTCGTCGTGGTGCTCACCACGCTCGTGCCCGCGCCGATCTGGCTCGGGCTGACGATGACGGCGCTGATCCTGTCCGGCAGCATCTTCGCGGTGGCCGCCTACGCCGACGACATCCGCGCCTCCCGGCTTCGCCAGCACGGGCTGGACGTCCCCGACGACCCTGACCTGGGCCACCCGGCACACTGAGGTAACCCGGGGGTAAACCCCCCGGTTCAGTGGTACTCGGGCTGCATGAGCCTGCGGGCCGCCTCGGTGAGGCTGCCGGACAGGCTCGGGTACACGGCGAACGTGTGCGCCATCTCGTCGACGGTGAGGTGCCGCTCCACGGCGAGCGACACGGCCAGGATGAGCTCGCTGGCCCGCGGCGCGACCACCACGCCGCCCAGGATGACGCCGCTGCTCCGGCGGGCGAACAGCTTGACGAAGCCGTCGCGGAAGCCCTGCATCTTCGCGCGCGCGTTGGTGGCCAGCGGCAGCTTGACGATGAGCGCGTCCGCCGCGCCCGCCTCCACGGCCTGCTGCGACACGCCGACCGTGGCGATCTCGGGCTCGGTGAACACCGTCATGGCGACGTGGCTGAGGTGCAGCGGCTGCACCGCCTCGCCCAGCGAATGCCACATCGCGATCCGGCCCTGCATGGCTGCCACCGAGGCGAGCATCATCACCCCGGTGCAGTCGCCGGCCGCGTAGACGCCCGGGGCCGGGCAGCGCGACACCCGGTCGACGGGGATGAACCCGCCCTTGTCCAGCGTGATCCCGGCTTCCTCCAGGCCCAGCCCGGCGGTGTTGGGGACCATCCCCACCGTGAGCAGGCAGTGCGAGCCGTGCACGGTCCTGCCGTCCTCCAGGGTCACGGTGACCCCGCCGGCGCTGCGGCATGCCGAGACCGCCCGGGACCGTGGGAGGACGGCCATCCCGCGCCGCCGGAACACCTCCTCCACGACCAGCGCCGCATCCGCGTCCTGCTGCGGCAGCACGCGGTCCCGCGAGGAGACCAGGGTGACCTGCGAGCCGAGCGCCTGGTAGGCGCCGGCGAACTCGGCGCCGGTCACCCCCGAGCCCACCACGATCAGCTCCTGCGGCAGCTCGTCCAGGTCGTAGAGCTGCCTGCAGCTCAGGATGCGCTCGCCGTCTGGCGTCGCCCCGGGCAGCACGCGCGGCCGGGCCCCGGTCGCGACGAGCACGATATCAGCGCCGACCTCGGTGTCCCCCACGATCACCGCGCGCGGGCCCGCCAGCCGCCCGGCGCCGTCCAGCACCCGGACCCCCTCGGCGGCCAGCCGCTGCGCCACGTCCGCCGACTGTGCCCTGGCCAGGTCCCGGACCCTGGCGTACAGGCGGGGCGCGTCCACGGCGGCCAGGGCCGTGCCACCCGCCCCGGCTCCCTGGCCGGGGCCCAGCCCGAGCGCGGGCGCCTCGTCCAGGGCGGCCATCATGTCAGAGGTGGCGATCAGCGTCTTGGACGGCACGCAGTCGGTCAGCACGCAGGCGCCGCCCAGCCCGCCGGAATCCACGACCGTGACGTCGGCGCCGAGCTGCGCGGCAACCAGTGCCGCCTCATAACCCCCCGGCCCGCCGCCGATGATCACGATCCTCGCCTGCGGCTGGCTCACGATGCTCCATTGTGGCTTATCACGACGCCGCGGTTCCGGCGGGTGCCGGCCTAGCGGAACACCGTGATCACGAGCACCAGCGCGACGGCCGGCGCGAGGATCGCCAGGGCGGGCTGCCAGGACCAGCTGACGGCCCGCGGGCCCGGGGCGGCGCCACGTTCCCGGGCCTCCCTGGCCATCTCGTCAAGCTGGGCGGTCATCAGCTGCGCGGCGCTCTGCTTGCTGACGTTCCGCGCCGCCGGCGATCCCTGGCCGTAGGTGTCGAGAGACGTGCGCGGAAGCCGCCTGCGGTCGCCTTGCGCCATGAGCTCGGACCGCAGCTTCCTCCGGCGCTGCGCGTAGAGCGCCCAGCTGTGGATGACCTTCCCCCGCTCGGCGCCCGGTTCCTTCACGCAGTGCACCTGGACCGATTCCCTCAGGTCCACGGCGACCACGGAGCCCCAGGGGATCCGGTGGTCACGGAGCGGGTTCCGCACGGTGATCGCCGCGGCGTCGGTGAGCACCCGGGGCCACAGCGCGCACGCGTAAACCAGCCCGGTTATGAAGACCAGGGTCACGGCGATCTCGGCGCCCGTATGGTTCCGGCCGGTGAACAGGATGTCCACCAGGCAGGCGGCGGCGAAGATCACCCATGCCCACCAGGCGACGAGCGCACCGGGCAGCCGGAACATCTTCTGCTCGCCTGGCTGCGGCGAACCCTGGCTGGCAGCCGCCGGCGGCGGGACCCTGCTGGCGGGCCCGGGTGCCGGCGCCTGGCCAAGCGTCCCGGGCTGCGCCACGGGATGGCCGGGCTGCGCCGCCGGGTGACCGGCGGCCTGCGGCGCGGCGGTGGTCTGGCCGGATCGCTGCGAACCGGCCTTGCCGTTCCGCAGCTCCGCGCCCTGCCCGTACTCCGGCTGCATACAGATTGCTCTCCTCGGCGGTGACCCGGCACGCGCCATCCGGCTGGCGCTCGTTATGTCCTACTGTAGGTGCACCGCCGCACCGGCGCGGATCGCGCCGGGCAGCCGGGCTGGATGCGGGAAGCTCCTGGCCGGGGCTGCGCGCCAGCCGATAGGCGCGATCACCTGTGATCAGGCGCGGGCGACCCCGCGCATCGGTTCCGGCGCCGACGGCCCGCTTCCCATCGCGGTGAGCGCGGTCGCTGCCATGAGCCTGACGCCCACCCCGATCGCGCGCTCGTCAACGTCAAACATGGCCTGGTGGATGTCGAAATCGTCACCAGAGCCCGGCCGCCTGGTGCCGAGCCTGGCCAGGGCGCCCGGGATCGACTCCAGGTACCAGGCGAAGTCCTCGCCGCCCAGGCTCTGCGGGGCGGGAACCACGGAGTCGTTGCCGAGCACCCGGTCGGCCGCCGCCTCGACCATGGCCGTCGATATCGCCTCGTTCATCGTTGGCGGCACGTTCCGCACGTAGGTGACCTCGGCGACCACCCCGTAGGCGCTGGCAACCGAGTCGACCAGCGCCTTGAGCAGGTCGGGGGCCTGGTGCCAGGCCTCGTCGTCCAGGCAGCGCACGGTGCCCTCGACGATGCCGTCGTCCGGGATGGCGTTCGCGGCGGCGCCCGCGCTGACCCGGCCCCAGACCAGGCTCAGGCTGGACCGGGGGTCGACCCTCCTGGACAGCGCCGCAGGCAGCTCCGTGATGATCTTGCCCAGGGCAAAGACCAGGTCCGCGGTGAGGTGCGGCCGTGCGGTGTGCCCGCCGGGGCCGGTCACCCGGACCGTGATCTTGTCACAGGCCGCCGTGATCGCGCCGACGCGCGTTCCGACCTTGCCCACGTCCAGCCGGGGGTCGCAGTGCAGCGCGAAGATCCGGTCCACGGACGCGATGCCGCCGGCCGCCAGCACGTCCAGGGCCCCGCACGGCACCTCTTCGGCCGGCTGGAAGATCAGCCTGACCCGGCCGGGCAGGGCACCGGCCGCCGCCGTGCGGGCCAGGAAGAGGCCGGTGCCCAGCAGCACCGTGGTGTGCACATCGTGCCCGCAGGCGTGGCAGGCGCCCGGAACCGTCGACCGGTAGGGAACGTTCTTCTCGTCGGTGATGGGGAGCGCATCCAGGTCCGCCCGCAGGCCCACGACAGGCTCGGCGCCGTCCGGGGGCAGCGGCGGCGGGCCGGCCCGCTGCATGCCCGGCCCGATGTCGACGAGCAGGCCGGTGCCCTTGGGCAGGATCGTCGGCCGCAGGCCGGCCGCCTCGAGCCTGAGCTTGATCCGGCGCGTCGTGCGGTGCTCGTGGTAGCCGATCTCAGGGTGGGCATGCAGGTCGCGCCGGAAATCGACGAGTTCGGCCTGGTGCCCGGCGAGGAACGCGTCGAGCTCGCCCTCCAGGTCATGTTCGGCCATACGCTGCCTCCCCCGGGATAACGAAACGATCCTCCGCGAACTCGGTGACCAGCGCGTCAACCACGTCCGCGAGCTCCCCCCCGTCGGCCACCAGGGCCCGCTGCCGCTCGTAGGACGCCCCGTGGTCCAGCACCTCGGAAATGACATCAAGCTCCTGCGTGCAGCCAAGCCGGTTCGCCACCGGCTCCAGTTCCCGTACCAGCTCGTACAGCTCGTCCCTGAGCGGTGCCGTGGATCCCGAGTCATCGGTGATCACGATGGCGTCCAGCCCGTACCTGGTGGCTCGCCACTTGTTGTCACGGACGACCCATGCAGGCGGGCTCGGCAGCCGGTAGCCACGGTCCAGCTGGGTGTCAAACTGCTGGACGAGGCACTGCGAGAGGGCGGCGACCATGCCGATCTCGCGCAGAGTCGGGACGCCGTCGAACATCCTGATCTCGACCGTGCCGAAATCGGGGTGCGGCCGGATATCCCACCACACCTCCTTGATGCTCCGGATCGTCCCGGCGCGAAGCAGCGTGTCCATGTACTCCTCGAACTCACTCCAGTCAGCGAGCGGCTGTGGCGGCCCCGAGGTCGGCAGGCCGCCGAAGATGACCGCCCGGCTCGACGCGAGCCCCGTGTCATGCCCGCTCCAGAACGGGCTTGACGCAGTCAGCGCCAGGAAGTGCGGCAAGTACGCAGCAAGGGCATTGACGACGGGGATCGCCTTATTCCCGTCGCGGACACCCACGTGGACATGCACTCCGAATGTCTGAATCCTGCGGGCGAGCCACTGCAACTGCTCGACGAGTTCGGCATAGCGCTGAATGGGAGCCATCTTTGCATCTCGCCAGTCGCTGACAGGATGCGTTCCGGCACAGGCCAGCATCGTACCGCG